>JAJFHW010000253.1 GCA_021775385.1 Hyphomicrobiales bacterium
TTAAAAAAATTTTTTAGCTGGTTGGGTATAATCTTTTGGATGATTCTAAGAATATAGACATTAAAGATACGGATTTTCGCGCTCTTTTAGCGTCTAAACGACAAGAGCACAGAGATCTTGATCGCGATATTTTATCTTTAACAAAGGATGCTCAAGTCGACCAATTAAAGCTTCGCAGGCTGAAAAAGAAGAAATTATCTCTAAAAGACGAAATAAGAACACTGGAAGAACGTTTTTTCCCTGACATCATTGCGTGAATATTTATCATGGTTCGGGGAAATTGGGGCAGCGCTTGCAAATTTAATGTTTCTCCCTATAATGCACGGCTTTTCAACTGATCATTTAAAATTTTTAAATACTGCACCTTCTAGTACGAGGCTGCTTTTAAAGCTTTTTATTTCCAGCTAAGAAGACATAAGTGTTTTCTTTGGCGTATGTGTTTTTATTTAAACTTTTGAGCATTAATAGCTTTCAATGAAACAAGGCTCTGAAATATAGAGCTCATAAAAATGATTTCGGGGAGAATTAGAGGACACTCTAATTGATTTAGATGGCATCAAAGTCACCACTTATCAGCATCATAATGGGCAGCCAATCTGATTGGCCAACTATGAAACTTGGCGCAGACCTCTTAGAAAGCCTGGACGTTCCTTTTGAATGCCAGATTATTTCAGCGCACCGTACTCCTGATCGCCTCTATGATTTTGCGAAGTCTGCGCGTGGCCGCGGCATTAAAGTTATTATTGCTGGCGCGGGCGGCGCCGCTCATCTACCGGGAATGGTCGCTGCTTTAACTCCTCTTCCAGTTCTTGGGGTACCAGTGCAAAGCAAAGCGCTTTCTGGCCAAGACAGCCTACTATCAATTGTGCAAATGCCGGCTGGTGTTGCAGTTGGTACATTGGCTATTGGGGCGGCAGGTGCTACTAATGCAGGGCTTTTAGCGGCTCAGATTTTAAGTGGTAACGATGAAGATCTTCTTGAACGGATTGTCGCTTGGCGGCAGGCACAGACAGAAAAAATCGCGCAATACCCTGTTGATTGAGACGCTTGAAGATAGCCCTGTTAAAGATAGCCATGTTAAAGGTAACCAAGTGAAAATATGATAAACAAACCTTTAGCTCCTGGATCAACGATTGGTATTTTTGGTGGTGGTCAACTTGGGCGTATGCTTGCAATGGCAGCCGCGCGACTTGGCCTTCACACTCATATCTACTCTCCTCAGCATGGCGCACCGGCCTTTGAAGTTTCTGCAAAGCAAACTGTCGCGCCTTATACTGATTTGAATGCTGTGAAAGAGTTTGCTTCAAAAGTGGATGTTGCAACCGTAGAATTTGAGAATATTCCACTTGATACCTATGAACATGCCGCCAAATATACGACCATCGCTCCTGGACAAACAGCACTTGCTATTTCGCAAGACCGGTTGGCTGAGAAGAAATTTTTAACTTCACATGGTATACCTGTTGCCCCTTATTTTGAAATCAGCCGTGAGACTGATATTGTCTCTGCTATCTACAAACTGGGACAAGACGGCATTTTAAAAACCAGACGCATGGGATATGACGGCAAGGGGCAAATCAGGCTTGGCGCTAATATCGACCCAGATGTTGCTATCAAAGCTTATAATGGGGAACCTGCTGTATTTGAACAATTGGTCAATTTTAATTTAGAGATCTCTTGTCTGGTTGCGCGTGATTTTAAGGGTGAGATTGTCTTTTATGATTGCCCTAAGAATGTTCACCGTAATCAGATTTTGGCTGAATCACATGTGCCGGCTAACATTCCTGAGGATCTTGAGAAAATTGCTCGTGCCTTTACTGCTAAGATAGCTGAAAAACTAAATTACGTTGGTGTTTTAGCTGTCGAATTTTTTGCACTTGGTGGTGTAACTGACACTCCTTTAATTGTTAATGAAATCGCACCCCGTGTTCATAATTCAGGGCACTGGACAATGGATGCCTGTGTCTGCGATCAATTTGAAAACCATATTCGTGCCGTCGCTGGGTGGCAACTCGGGGCGACGAGACGGCATTCAAATACCATGATGGTTAATATGGTTGGGTCTGATATGGACAGATGGAATGAAGTGGCCTCTAGTGAAGGGGGTATTTTGCTTGTTTATGGCATTGACGAAATTCGAGATGGTCGTAAGATGGGACACATCAACTATCTATATGATATTGATTGAGTTGTTTCTTTCTCTCACGGCTATGATTTTTAAATGCTCCTTCAGGTTGCTCACTAGCAACCGTCGCTGCTGAAGCGGCAGGCCCTCCGGGGGGCGGTGCTAGGCACGGGGCAGCAAAGCTGCCATGTCCTACTGCCCTGAAAAAGGGCTGAACTCCCTCTTCGGGAGGCAAGTGAGGAGTTTGTATCCATTTTTGGCAAAAATATTTAGCTTTCTCGGACATTTCTATAGACATTTCTGAAGATATTTGATACTGGGATAAGCTAGAGATTGGCTCGGTCCAATAAGGGCTTTTGAGCACCTTAATAGATTCCTTTAAAATTTGGTAAAATTTGGAATTTTGGACCTTAATATTTGAGAGGTAGACGCGTGCAAGTACTCGTTCGCGATAACAATGTTGATCAGGCGCTGAAAGCGCTGAAGAAAAAAATGCAACGTGAAGGCATCTTCCGTGAGATGAAGCTTCGTAATTTTTACGAAAAACCTTCTGAGAAACGTGCTCGTGTGAAGGCTGAAGCTATTCGCCGCGCTCGCAAACTTGCGCGCAAAAGAGCTCAACGTGAAGGTTTGGTTCCTGGTCGTTCTAGATAAAAATTTGGCTAGATAAAAATTTGGCTAGATAAACATCTGGCTAGATAAATATCTGACTAGATAAACATCTGACTAGATAAACATCTGGCCAACTAAATCTTTTTAGATTTGATGAAATCAGAACTTGATCTAACTATATTGTCACCTTGCTATATTATCTGAGGAATCAGATTAATTAGCTCAGTTTTTATAGACTGTAAAATATATGATAAGCCTGCAATTGTGGGCTTATTTTCGTTTTTGCGGATTTAATATGTTTTTTAAAAAATTTTATAAGAATTGATACATGTTTGATCTATTTTTAATTCGATCAAATTTGGGTCTCAATCTTACTTTATATTGCTTAATGGTTGTATTGCTTTGAATTAAGTGGTGTTTTTCTCATGAGATTATTATCAGGATTTTTCCTATTTATTGTTTGTATTTCTGCTCTAT
>JAJFHW010000254.1 GCA_021775385.1 Hyphomicrobiales bacterium
AGGCCACCTGCATCGATAGTTGCCAGATCTAGAATATCATCAACAATGGCGAGCAAGCTATCTGATGAATTACGGATATCATTTAAATATTCGCTTTGTTTATCGTTTAAGTCTCCACTGGTTTTTGCACTCATAAGCTCACTAAACCCAATGATATTGGTGAGTGGTGATCTTAACTCATATGATACATGAGAAATAAAGGTGTTTTTAAGGTTATCAGCAGCGACTAAAGCTTCATTTCGCTCTCTCAAAACACGCTCCATACGGCGATGAACCGTGACATCACTATATGTCAGGAGAGTTGCACCATCTGGCAGAGGGGATGCAGTATATTCTATAATTTTTCCATCAGGCCTTGTCAGCTCTGCGCTTTGTCTATCACGGCGATCACTAATCGAGGTCACTGCGCTATGAACATCATCCCAAGATGCATCATTTAATAATGTGCGGCATTTATAAATCACATCATCGATGTGAGGGACATTTTTTAAAAAGTCCTTTTCTAATTCCCAAATTTTTGCAAAAGCCGGGTTATAAAGCCTCAAGCGGCCATCTGTTGAAAACACAGCAACGCCTTCAGCCAGATTATCCAAAGTTTCTCTTTGAACGCCGATTAACTCATTGTAACGACTTTCCAT
This sequence comes from Hyphomicrobiales bacterium, assembly GCA_021775385.1. Lineage (GTDB taxonomy): Bacteria > Pseudomonadota > Alphaproteobacteria > Rhizobiales > HXMU1428-3 > HXMU1428-3. The sequence goes on from JAJFHW010000254.1 coordinate 639, forward strand.
TGCAAAACGCTCTGTCACATCATCATATAAATGCGTGACACCACCGTCCGAGCGTTGTTCGCTCATGACTTGAATGGTGCGGCCATCTGGTAAGTGCCACCATTCTTCGTGATTTTCCTGAGATTGATAAATTTTTAACTGGCTCTCGCGCCAGGCATTGTAATCTGCTTCTTCTGGAAGGCGGCGCATTGAGCTTAGCTTGTCGAGGATCTCACCTTCTTCTGGCCCAGTATCCAACCAATTCTGTTCTAAACCCCAAAGGTCAACATAAGCTTCGTTGCAAAATGTAAGCCTTTGATTTCCATTAAATATAGCGGTGGCTGTTGCAACTCTATTTAAGGTTTTGGTGTGAGCTTCAATGAGGTTTTCTAACTGACCTTCAGCGCTTTCAATGTCACCCATGTCCATGGCGAGCCCGGCGCTACCTTCTACTAACGGGATAGCAACCGCATCAAATGTGCGTCGTTCACCTGAAATGATCGTATGAAAACGCTCTGAAAAACTTTGGTTATTTTCAATTGTTTCTGCAACAGCTTTTCTCTGACGCTGCTCCAGCAATTCTATTTGACGAGACTTAATATCATCAAGGTTTACCGCGCCCACATGATCCATATATGATTTGTTGACCCATATGAGTTTCCCTGCCTCATCACGAAACCAAACTGGCATCGGCAGAGCGTTAAACAATGAATGCTGTGCCTCTACAAGCTGAGTTAAGCTACGACGATGCTCATAGATATTAGCGATTTCGCTTGCGCTACCAGCGATGTTTCTCAATCTTAAAATAGGCGTGCCGCCAGCTGAACGGCCATCTGCTTCAAGGTGATGCCCTGTTAGAGTTCTGCTTGTTAAGGTAAAGGCACTGCCATCTCTAAAGAGGCTCTCAAGCTTATTGCGTAATTCTATCGCCGATGGCAATTCAAGCCATTGGTCAAAATATAGAGTTTCAGAAAAATGGAACGGAATGCCTGTGTCTGTATCTAATGTGTGAATGATAAGGTTTGGTTCACCCTTTTCATCCCACAACATTAAAAGCTGGGGCTCAGCCTTTAACATAGCTTGCGCCAAATTCAATTCCTGGCGGATTATATTGACATCTTTTTTGGCTCTTTCACGCTCTGTTTGGGCTGATTTTTGCGTTTGAATGGCGTAAAATGAGATAACTGCTGAAAAAATCAGGGCGCCTAAACTCAAGATAACTGCTAGGAAATCCCAAGAGCTGAACAAAGGCGAGCCTTCAAGACCGGAAATTTGAGCAGCCCAAATCGCTAGGCCTACAAAAGCAGCACTAACAACAATCAGTGGCAATATATGCCCAAATTGCGGGAGTGCGGCACCAAGATTTTGCACTTTATTTTTTATATTATCTTTTGCTTGCATAAGGCCCTGCATCAGCTTTTTATTTAGCGAATCAATTTATAATTTACACGCTTAACAAGGCCACACTCAAATAAAGAGCACGTATTTCATTAGCTTACACACAGTAAGTTGTAGTTCGCGGCTATTTGAGTGCTATTTTCTCTCACGGGCTATTTCGCCGCAAGTCGGCGAGCCCTCCGAAGGGCGGCGCTAGGCGCCGGGCTGTGCCATGTCACTCAACCCGAAAAGGGTTGAGCTCCTTCATCATATAGAGAGGTTTATTTGCCCTCTTGGACGAAAATGCCCACACAACATCTGCCTAACTGACATGGCTGTGCTTTTGAGCAGAGCACTTCCTTCTTCGTATGGAAAGATTGTTTTTGTATGAAAATGCTGTCGCAGGCTTCTTCTTAAAGACCCGCGACAGCTATTTAGTCTTAGTAGCGGTAGTGTTCTGGCTTATAAGGGCCTTTTACTTCCACACCAATATAATCAGCTTGCTCTTGTGATAACTCAGTTAATTTCACACCAAGTTTATCAAGGTGCAAGATTGCTACTTTTTCATCCAAGTTTTTAGGCAAGACATAGACTTCGTTTTTGTACTTGTCATTGTTGTCCCACAGCTCGATTTGAGCCAAAACTTGGTTTGTAAATGAAGCACTCATCACAAAACTTGGGTGACCTGTTGCACATGCCAAGTTTACCAAACGACCTTCAGCTAAAAGGATAAGGCGTTTTCCATCAGGAAATTCAACTTCATCAACTTGCGGTTTAACATTATGCCATTGCAGGTTTTTCAAAGCTGCAACCTGAATTTCACTATCAAAGTGGCCAATGTTAGAAACAATGGCACGGTCTTTCATTTGGCGCATATGCTCGATGGTGATGACGTCTTTATTGCCAGTTGTTGTAACGAAGATATCACCTTCAGCTGCAACATTCTCCAATGTATTGACTTCATAGCCTTGCATAGCAGCTTGTAGAGCACAAATTGGGTCAATTTCAGTAACAATAACACGTGCACCCTGGCTACGAAGACTTTCAGCAGAACCTTTGCCCACATCACCGAAACCACAAACTACAGCTACTTTACCAGACATCATTACGTCTGTAGCGCGTTTAATACCATCAACCAGGCTTTCACGACAGCCGTAAAGGTTATCAAACTTAGATTTTGTAACGCTGTCATTTACGTTGATGGCTGGGAACGGTAAGCGGCCTTGCTCAACCATTTGATAAAGACGATGAACGCCTGTTGTTGTTTCTTCAGATACACCTTTGATGGCATCTCTTTGTTTTGCGAACCAACCTGGGCTTGATGCTAAGCGCTTTTTAATTGTAGCGAAGAGCACTTCTTCTTCTTCATTGCCAGGCTTATCTAATACTGAAATGTCTTTTTCAGCTTCAGCACCTAGAATGATATAGATTGTTGCGTCGCCGCCATCATCAAGGATCATGTTAGATGTGCCGCCATCTGACCAATCAAAGATTTTGTCGATGAAGTTCCAGTATTCTTCAAGAGTTTCGCCTTTATGAGCGAAAACTGGAACACCTTCTTTTGCAATAGCTGCTGCTGCATGATCTTGCGTTGAGAAAATGTTGCATGATGCCCAACGAATGTCAGCACCCAGCGCTTTTAATGTTTGAATAAGAACAGCTGTTTGAATGGTCATGTGCAAAGAGCCTGAAATACGTGCGCCTTTTAAAGGCTGAGCAACATTATACTCTTCACGTACGGCCATAAGGCCTGGCATTTCAGTTTCTGCGATTGCAATTTCTTTATATCCGAAATCAGCCAAGCTGATATCTGCGACTTCATAGTCTGTAAATTCGGTCATCACTCGTCCTTTAGTTAAGCTTTTTTGCTGCTTTGATGCACGCGGCAAAAGACTGCGGCTTTTATGCTAAAGCCTTATAATGCGGTCTAAGGAAAAGAGCAAGAGGATATAAAGAAAGTTTTATATGTTATTTATGCTGAATAGTTATCAAAGTGCTTTTTATGACTTCATTCACCTTCATGGAATTTGGCTTCGATGAGGCTTATCAGAGCTTTTACGGCCTCATCACCTTCAGGCCCCTTTGCTTCAATTACAATAGAAGATCCTTGTGAAGCAGCTAGCATCATCAACCCCATGATTGAGCTTCCGCCCACTGTTTGCCCGTCTTTGGTCACATCAATTTCGGCGTTATATTGCCCCGCGCATTTTACAAATGCCGCTGATGCTCTAGCATGAAGGCCTTTTTTATTGCAAATAGTTACTTCTGCAATCGTTGATTGATCTGTCATTTTTTCTTCCCTCTCCCATCTCATATCTTTTTAAATAAGGCACTCCCCAGTGTCCCTCTTTAAAATGGCCAATTGCCTCGATATCAGATGGCTTAATCCTTAATGCCTTGCGGTGCAAATTTACTGTTTCTTGTTTCCTATGATTTTCGAAACTCACAAGTTATTAAAATATATGATTTTATTCTTTTCGTGATTTTGATGTTTCTTCGATAATTTGTTGAATTTTTTGTTATTTATCGTTTAAAACATGACTTGCTATTGAGATGTATTTTCGACCTGCTTCTTGAGCTTTTAAGATCACATCTTCAATGTCTTTTTCATTGCGAAGGCTTGCTAATTTAATAAGTAAAGGTAGATTTACGCCTGCGATCACTTCAATTTTTGCATGATCCATAATTGAAATTGCTAAATTTGATGGTGTCCCGCCAAACATATCTGTCAACAATATAACCCCGTCACTATTATCAACGCGGCCGATGGCGTCTATGATGTCTTTACGACGCATTTCCATATCATCGTCAGGGCCAATAGATACAGTTTCTAAATTATCCTGAGGCCCTACAACGTGCTCCAGTGCAGCTCTAAATTCTTCTGCCAGTCTCCCATGGGTGACAATAACAAGACCAATCATTATTTTTCCCAAACAACCATTTTCTTATATTAATTATGATGCCATCATCTTCAAAAGATTACATTGTCTATGATTGAAGCCGCTGGCAAGTTATTTTGTATAATTATTATAAATTTTTTATGAGAATTGATAAAATGCTGTTTTTATTCACTGAGTATCAAATTTAATTTTTGTAATACTGATGCTTCAAACGGATCGAGAAAAAAAAGAGGCAGAGAGTACCCCTTGATGATCTCTATTTCAGTGCGCTCTTCTGGTAAGCGTTCAATTTTATGGTGTTTTTTTAGTTTAATGGCTAAATCTATTGGGCTTTTCTCTAAAAAAGTGAATGTTTTAATTCCCAAATGCCTCACTTCCAATAGCCCTTTTAGGGCTTCGGGTGATTGACCATATAATTTTTTCTGATTTTTGACTGTTTCTATAAGGATTTCAACTTGATCATCTGCAACGAGTTGAGCCTGGTTACTTTTATCAATAGAAAAATATGGTGGCATGATTAAACGAAGGGCTAGATCTGATTTGCCTGCAGCCGATGGCCCCAGTAACAATACACCTTTGCCAAAAATATTGATAAGAGTTCCATGTTGAATGGTTTTATGAGTTGTCATCTTGTTTCAATTTATGAATAGCTGGCAGCTCTATTACAAACCGCGCCCCTAATGGAGGCCGGCTGCCAATTTGTTCTTTTGTTTCAGTTTGAGGTTGTCCTGGTAAGCTATATCTATTTTCAGCTTTGATGGTCCCTTTGTGAGCAGAGACAATTTGCTGGGAAATACTTAAGCCTAAGCCTGAGTTTTTACCGAACTCCTCACCTTCTGGGCGATCAGTATAAAAGCGCTTGAAAATTTTGTCTAAATGTTCGGGCGGTATTCCTGGCCCTTCATCATCAACAAAAAGAATAATTTTTCCATTCTTTCTTCTTGCCGTTACCCAGACATCACCATCTTCTGGTGAAAACGAGATTGCATTTTCAAGCAAATTAATGAGGACCTGGCCTATGCGGCTATCATGACCTTGTAGTAAAAAGGCACGCTCATCAACTGCTTCGAATATTTGTAATTTTACATCCGTCTTATTGCTTCGATGGATGTCATTAAACACATTCAATGTTCCTTCCAGAACATCTTTGATATTCAAAATAGCCGTATCTTCCCTGGCTAATTCTGCATCCAGTCGGGATGCATCAGAGATATCACTGATTAAGCGATCTAATCTTTTTACATCATTTTGGATGATGTCGACCAGCCTATTGCGCTGCTCATCTGTTTTGACGAGCTCTAATGTTTCTGCGGCACTACGTAATGATGTAAGTGGGTTTTTTAATTCATGAGACACATCCGCAGCGAAACTCTCAATTGCATCCAACCTTCGATAAAGTGCGGCTGTCATTTCTCTAAAAGAGCCTGATAATTGGCCAATTTCATCATTTCGGTCCGTATAATCTGGAATTTCTTCTCTGGCTTTAATACTTTCGCCTACTCGTTTTGCTGCTGCTGATAAGCGGCGCATGGGCAAGGCGATGTATCTTGTCAGAAAAAGAGAGGTCAGCAAACTAACCCCAAATGCCAAAAATGCTAGACGAATAATAGCTCTTCTTTCGTTGCGGATGGTTTGCTCGACCCCACCGCCCTTTGTCGAAAGCAACAAGACCCCTAGCACGCGGCGGAGTCGTATGATTGGTACTGCTACGGAGACAATGTGTTTCCCCTCGGTTGTGACCCGAACCATCGGCGTAGCTGCGCCTGCACTCGCAGCGCCGACTTCATCGTAAACCTTTCCATCCCCAATGGAATCTTCTTTGTACATCGGTAAGTCACTGTAAAACACTATACGTTTGAAAGCTTGTTCAATGCGAGAGTACCAACTTTGATCTTCATTCTCTGTTTGATTATTCTCAGATTTTGGTTGTAAACCACCAGAATAAAGCCTTTGGCTATCAATGATCAACGTTTGATCAGAATCATAAATTCTGGCCCTGGTGCCAGTTGGTTGCACTAATCGGCGTAAAATTGGAGCCACACGTTCAGGGTCAATTGGGAACTCAAGAGATGTAAAGGCGTCTCCTGCGATAAAAGGGGCATCTGCGCCCGTTTCCAGTAAGCTATCGGGGTCAACAATGATTTGATCAGTATCTGCTGTGGCGGAGGCTGCTATAGCGCCAGCGATGATTTCGCCTTGAGTTTGCAGACTTTCTACTTTTGCCCCGATTAAACCAGCGCGCAATTGATTTAAATATAAAATGCCCAGCATCAAAAACACGAGCGCAATCATGTTCGAAATAAAAATTGTGCGTCCAAGGGTAGAAAAGTTCAAGGTCGAGCGAAAAGCTGCTCGTAAACGAACAAGGATTTTTTTTAATGCCATAAGGTAAGATTGACTGATTGACGGAGACAGAGACTTTATTGAATTTACAACTGTTTCTGGCTGCCACTTTTTACTCTGTGACATTTAATCTGTTCCTTAATTAAGGCTTTTCAAACTCCAAAAGCTTTTTTGGTAGCTAAAACTGTGTCTTAAATCATGCTTTGATTTAAGACACAGCTAAAGATTAAAGGCCAGTTTTTTTCACACGCACCTGAGAGGTTACGCGTTTTTTTCCTTGAAGCGATAACCAACACCATAGAGTGTTTCGATCACA
>JAJFHW010000255.1 GCA_021775385.1 Hyphomicrobiales bacterium
TGAGAGAATCGGCAATGTACGTTGCACTCCCAGAATGGCCACTGTATCCGATTCCCATGGGGTAATAACCTCGCAGCCATTTGTGTGTCCCTGCGATGAAGAAATCGCAGTATTCATTTTCGAGATGTGGATTGATCTGCCCCAGTGCCTGAGCACCGTCCACAACGACAAATCGCAGTTCCGCTTGCTTTCGTATCTCGGCAAAGATTCTTTCTACAGGAAGCCTGATGCCAAGGTTGTCGATGAGAGGAAGAAAAAGTCCATCACACTGCTGCTCAAGATAATTCGTTGTCACAGTTTGAATCACATCATCGACTGAAAAGTGTTCGGTCAGAATCTGCTTTCGTAACGGACAGACGCTCAGCTGAGTCCGACTCAGTTGGCACTGCTCCCGTAGAATCCTGGCATAGGCTGGCCAAGTACAATCCGTGATCAACACATTGCGGCAAGGCCCAGTCATCAATCGAGCTGCACACTGCATCAAGAATGTCGAACGGGAAGCAACAAAGACGCCACTGTTCGCATTGGCTCCCGCGAGTTGTCGCAGTCGCCGCTGAAATGTTGCGACACCGTCCCAATTTGAGAGTCCAGGGTACTGTGCTTGCAGTTCAACAGGCCAGCTGGAAAACCCCTCCTGGAGAAACTGTGAGAAGTACAGCGTTGAGCCATGCTCGTGTGCGAAACGAGCAAAATCGAGCGACGCGTCTAAAGCCTGAGGCGACATCTGCCCCATTCGCGCCGTATCCAGATACAGCGTTTTTTGCACGATCCATTCTCCGCTACATTGATCGTAGAGAGATTAGTGCTGCTGATCCAGTAAATCTCGAAAAGAAACTGCGTACACCGACAACCGACTCCACATCGCCTCGGCCTGTTCGACTTTGTCGAAGTCAAAACTGAGCACAAACTGAAGGGTTCTCCCTGCGGGATCGGCGACTTGCTGCCCGATGGCACGATTTCCATATATCCCCAAATCACTGAGTAAATCGAGGTCATTCCCCAGCACCGATTCCCGTACCAGCTGGACCCAGATTCCGTGTCGATACTGTTCATTGAGCCAACCATGAATCGGTTCCATGGGAAAAAGTTCCGATTCCGGCCACAAGTGATCCGCAATAATCGCAGTCCGCTCGATACTGATCGTGCGACTCTCCTGTAACTCCAAATTTAGCTTTGTGCTTTGCTGACCTGGTCCATCTTGCCAGTAATGGGCGGATTCGATGTAAGCAACGGAACGATACAAATGGAGTCCCGGACTCCGTAGCAACTCCTCATAGGCAACGCGCCAACTTTCCGTGGACGAATATTCAATCGTCGCTGCGGACAACGTTTCTGCTTGTTGCAAGAGACTTGCCAATCGTTGTGATGCCAGTTGACGGAAGATCGGATCTCGCAGGGTTGAGATACCAACGAAACAGTCAATCAGCTGCGAATGGACATCTGCAAGTTCGGGATCACGTGCCAGCTTCAGAAGTTGGGACAACTCTGGTGGAATGTCGGTCCGTTCTTTCAGGGTCTGCGATATTTTGCAGAGCTGTCCGCTGATCCATCCCAGCAGCAGGAGACCGAGGAGCAGCAGCACATTGTGCTGTTGCAGAAGAAAGAGCGTGATGGCCAACACTCCACAGCCAACGCCCATCCAGACGGGAAATGCATAAAAACGAGATTGAGAAAGACGTTCTGGCATGATGTGGTCACCTCAATGGGGTTTACTTCGTCGCGATGAGCACAACGTTGTTGTCAATTCGTAAACGGACTTCATCGAGGGCTTCCGAAAGAGCGGCTTCCAGTTCATGATAATTTGATTGAGATGGATGCGTGGTAAGCACTTTCCAGCCCGATTCAGTCAAGAATGTTTGCTGGGTTCCGCGACGACGCTTCGTGCCACTCCGTTTACGGATTTGTCTGGTCACTTTCGCTGTCGTGAGTTGACCATTTTTCTGCTGAGCAATGACCGCCCATTGATGTTGCTCGGTTTTCAGCTTGGAGAGTTCGTAAGCGACCGAAGGTGCCAGTTTCCCCGTCGCGACGAGTTCCTGGATTTCCAGAGGCAATCTGAGCAGTGCCAGCGACCGTGTCACTCTGGCTCGGCTGATGTGCAGTGTTTTCGCCAATTCAACACCGGTCCAGACATTCATCTCAATCAACTGCCGAAAAGCCTGAGCTTCTTCTAATGGTTTGAGATCTGATCGGAGCAGGTTTTCAATCAGCTGCTGTTCCAGAATCTTCGATTCACTCAATTCCTTGTCACGAAAATCACAATCGACCATTGCCAGACCTGCCTGTAAAGCTGCCCGATAGCGACGCTCACCGGAAATGATCAGCCATTTGCCGTGATCAGCGGACCAACGGATTCTGATCGGGTGGATTTGCCCGGTCTGTTGCAGGCTCCGAGCCAGCTGAGAGATTTCTTCCTTATCGAATGTAACACGAGGTTGATTTGGATCAGGCATCAGTTGCTCGATCGAGAGTCGACCAAAATTCTTCGCGGACTGGCGGCCCTTGTCTTGCGGCTGGGCGAGGGGTGTCAAGACCGCAACATTCCCAGCGGAACGTTGTCCGATCGATTCATCCATTCGTTCGGTCATGTGTTTGAGTCTCATTCGTTTTCCCATCCTGCCTCCTATGATGCAATCGCTCGTTGTCTGGTAGTGCTGCTCATGCGAGTTTCCAGTTCATTGAGCAACGCCTGCATTGATTTCGCAGCAGCAGAGTTGGCAGCGTAATACTCAACCGGCTGTCGACTGGTGACCGCAACCTTGAAGGCAACGGCTTCCGGATTCAGAGTTTCCAACACCAGTTGCGGATAGAGCTGTCTCAAACGTTCGGCATACGCCCGATGGATGAGCAGTCTGCGATCGTAACGTGTAATGAGATGTCCCAACCGTCTGAGACCAGGGTTAAGTACCTGGGCCTGGTGAATCGCTTGATGAATCGCACGTAAGCCCTGCGTTCCAAAATCTTCAGGTGGAACCGGAATCAAAGCATGACTGGCTGCCAGCAATGCATTCCAGCTGCACTGATAAAGATTCGGTGGACAGTCTATCAGAACGACTTGGTGGCTTGATTGCTGCTCTTCCATGAACTCCTGCAAGATGTA
>JAJFHW010000256.1 GCA_021775385.1 Hyphomicrobiales bacterium
TTATGCTTATGGGGTAATTGATGGAAAACAGTGTGCAAATACTTGATGAGTTGCAAGAACTTTCAGCAACTAAATCAAGCGAAAGCCGCCGTGCTTTATTACATCGCATTACAGATTTATTCGTAATCACTGCTGATGAACAGCAGCCTGATCATAAAGCTGCTTTTGACCAAATCATGGACAGATTAGCTTACGAACTCGAAATTTCAGTCAGAGCTGAGTTTGCAGACCGCTTAGCGGACATGCCAAATGCCCCCACCCGCCTAACACACAAATTAGCCCTTGACGAAATTGAAGTCGCTCGGCCTGTTCTTACAAGATCTAAAATTTTATCCGATGAATTCCTGGTAAAAGTCGCCAAAACTCAAAGTCAAGATCACCTCCTGGCAATTTGTAAACGTGAAAACATCAATATAAAAGTAACGGATGCTTTGGTAAACCGCGGTAACGATGAAGTCTTACTTAATGTAAGTTCTAATTCTGGGGCTAATTTCTCAAGAAATTCATTTGAAAAACTTACACAAAATGCCCTTGATAATGCAGCTCTAAACTCAATTCTACATGATAGAAGTGATACACCAGCAGATTTGTTGCAGACAATTAAGAAACGTGTAGCAAGTAAAATCAAAGCTGAGACCGTAGCAAACGGAATTGATATTTCTGAAAACGAAATTGATGAAACTATTGAAGAAAAATCAGCCAGCTTAGAAACAACAGATGCTGAAAGACAGGCATCTTTCCAAGAAATTGATTATTTGCACAATCGTAAACAATTGGACGAGCGGGTTATCATTCATTATGTCAAAATGCAAAAGACAGAAGAAACAATCTATTGTCTCCATTTAATGACTGATTTAGATCAGAGCACAGTCAAACATTGCTTATTACAGGCTGAATTGCCAGCTCTCGCCGTTCTTTGTAAATCCAATTCTTTCGAACGTTCAACATTCGCCAGTCTTTTACAACTTAGAGAAAATATTGGCGAAGCAAGTGGCTCGCAAATCGTCGAGGCCATCCGCCGCTATGAAAGCCTGGACATGGCTTCAGCACAAAGGGTTATGAGATTCCTCAAAGTAAGAGGGAACGCTCAAGCTCCTAATGAAAATGTAGCAGAAGCAAGCAACTCAGAAGAAAAACTTTCCTCTCCAGCATAACTACCATTTAGCCAGCTAATTCAAGAATAGCACCCCCTGCCAACCATTTTGAACGGCGAATAACAAGTGACGTTTTAACACCGGCAACATTAGGTGCTGCCGTAAGTTCCTTCACAACAAAGTCCTGAAACTCAGTTAAATCACGCGCCACACATCTGAGCATAAAGTCTATTTCACCAGAGAGCATATAGCACTCCCTAACCAAATCCCATTGCGTGGTCATTTTTTCAAAATTAACAAGATCAACCTCGGATTGCGCCGTTAAACTAACCATCGCAAAAGCCGTAAGGTCATGACCGATTTTTTTTTCATTTAATTGAGCAAAATAGCCTTCAATTATCCCCCCTTCTTCAAGAGCTCGAACACGGCGCAAACAGGGTGGTGCAGATATTCCTACTTTTGAGGCTAATTCGACATTTGTAATCCGGCCATTTTTTTGTAGTTCTGCCAGGATTTTCCAGTCAATACCATCTAGATTATGTTTCATTTCTTCCCCTTTATTCGATCCAAATTAAATTATTGAACAAAATAAACACCTAACCATACCATAAATTACAAAATTTTAAAAATTTTTAAAACAAATGAAAAAAATAAGTGACGTACCATCATTACGCAGAACAACTATCAACCCTTGACAATTAGAGAAGTTTCCCTTTTTCTTCTAAAATTATTTTAGTGCAACCTCTCCATTATGAAGCGAGCAAATTTTGCTAATCTGGGCCATAACAAGCGGAGCTCCCGGCATGCGCAGCCAAGCCCTCGGATTGGCTGCTGCCATCAAAGCATTAACCACGCCTGATGAGCATTGTGAAGTCGTAGAAAAATGTGAAATCGTAGAAAAAACGGCCAACCTAAATGAATGGGCCAAGTTTTTACCAGGACACTTAAACCCCCTACCCTTAAAAACACTGTCTAAAAACAGCAGCTCATTTGAGAATGAAAATTGGCCGGATATTTTGATTAGCTGCGGCAGAAGAAGCTCAGCTGTTTCAATTGCCATAGGGAAAAAGTCGGGTGGTAAAACATACAGGGTTCATGTTCAAAACCCACAAACGCCAACTAAGCATTTTCACCTTGTAGCATCTATGCAGCACGACGCCTTAAAAGGCGACAATGTCATACACACCAACGTCGCCCTACATAAAGTAACACAAAAAAAGCTCGATGAAGAACAAGTCAAATGGAGCCACATTTGGCATGAAAAAAACCTGATCACTAAGAACAATCAAGAAGATGCAAAAAGTCCCGTATTAGGTGTCTGCCTTGGTGGAAAAAATAAAAAATACGGATTTGATGACCTCGCTCTCAAAAATCTAATTCAATGCCTACAAAATGCTCGTAGCAACAACAATGCCACCATCCTAGTCACACCATCAAGTCGTACAGAACCCTTTGTGACTAAAGCCCTTCAAGAGAAATTCAAAGAAGATGAAAAAATATGGATATGGGATCAAAAAGGAGACAATCCATATTTTGGCATTTTAACACATGCAAATCATTTGCTCGTCACAGCAGATAGTGTCTCAATGATCTCAGAAGGCCTCTCCACCAAATCACCTATACACATTTTACCACTAAGCGGCACAAGCAGAAGACACAAAATCTTCCTTGAAAACCTCATATCAGAGAAATTAATCTACCACGTAGATAAATTTATTGATTTTTCCGTGAAAGTTACCGAACAACCCATTGACGAAACGGCAAGGATCGCCCAAATCATACTTCAAAACTATGCTGAACACACAAAATCCTTCAGCTGATCATTTATTCAAATAGTAAGACCCAAAAACAAACATCTGCTGCCTCACCTCTATAAAAAGCTGAGGCGGCACATCATAAAATAAATAGCCTTGAAGAAAATAGGACAAAGAAATGAGCACTGAAACAAACCACTCAAAACTAGTCATCATCGGCTCCGGCCCTGCTGGTTACACAGCTGCCATTTATGCGGCTCGTGCCATGTTAGAGCCAACCTTAATCCAAGGAATGCAACCAGGCGGTCAATTGACAATCACAACTGAAGTCGAAAATTACCCCGGCTTTGCAGATGTCATTCAAGGCCCATGGTTGATGGAACAAATGAAAGCTCAAGCAGAACATGTTGGAACAAACATGATCACAGATCATATTATGGAAATTGATCTAAACAGCCGCCCTTTCACGATGAAAGGCGACAGTGGAAAAACATACACAGCAGATAGCGTTATCATCTCAACAGGAGCACAGGCTCGTTGGTTAGGTCTAGAAAGCGAAGAGAAATTCCAAGGCTTTGGTGTCTCAGCTTGTGCGACATGTGACGGGTTCTTTTATAAAGATAAAGAAGTCATCGTCATTGGCGGAGGTAACACAGCCGTTGAAGAAGCTCTATTCCTAACAAACTTCGCTTCAAAAGTAACACTCGTTCACAGAAGAGATAGTCTGCGTTCTGAAAAAATTCTTCAAGAAAGATTACTAAAACATCCTAAAATTGAAGTGATGTGGGACAGCGCATTAGAAGAAGTCATCGGCGATGAAAGTCCTCTTTCTGTCACAAGTGCTAAAATCAAAAATGTAAAAACAGGTAATATAACAGATGTGAATGTACACGGCATCTTTGTAGCAATTGGTCATGCCCCCTCAACGGAGCTTTTCAAAGGTCAGCTTGAGATGTCACCAAGCAATTACATCATCACCAAACCTGACAGTACGGAGACCTCTATCAAAGGTGTGTATGCAGCTGGTGACGTAACAGACGAAATTTATCGTCAAGCAGTGACTGCAGCAGGCATGGGTTGTATGGCAGCGCTAGAAGCAGAAAAATTCTTGGCTGAATAATAACTTACAATTCAAACCATCAAGTTTACTTGATTTTACTTTCATCAAAGGCGTCTAGATAACCTTATCTAGACGCCTTTTTTTATAAAAGGCCAAAAAATTTTTAGGAAAATACAGTAAGAAAAATACAGTAAGGAAAATGCAGAATGAAATTGAATTTTATAAGAATCTTTTTTCTATCAATGTCCTTTTTATTAATCCCTCTTTCACACGCGCAAGCCGCAAACAAAACAATTGGTATCATCGTTTTCGATGGTTTTTTAACTGGCGATGTAACAGGCCCCATTGAAGTTTTAGGAGCAGCAAAAAATCAGCCCGAATTTAAAGACTATAAAATCACACTTATATCAGCCCACAAAAAATTAAAAATAAAATCAGAAGAAGGCCTCCCCCTTCTTGCAGAAAAAACAATCTATGATGCCGGGAAATACGACGTACTCATTGTACCAAGTGCATATGAGATGAAACCTTACCTGGAGAACAAACAGCTCATCAAGTTTATCAAAGATCATAAAAATGCAACTGCTATCGCCAGCAACTGCTCTGGAGCTTACTTGCTTGCTGAAGCAAACATTCTAGATGGAAAAAAAGCAACCACCTGGGCTGGTGGCGAAAAAGATCTACAAAAAAACTATCCACAGGTAAAAGTACAAACCAATATCAATTATGTCGTAGATGGTAATATAATCACCTCCAATGGCGGACCCGTATCATATCAGGCGGCTTTAAAATTATTGGAAATGTTAAGCTCAAAAGCTTTTGCAGAAAAAATTTCAAGCTCAATTCAATTTGATAGAATTTCCAAAACATATTAAAGCTTTAAAGTACATATAACACCCAAATGAAGAGCAATATTCATTTGGGTGAATTGGGAATTTTTAAATGGACTGGGACAAAGTTCGAATTTTTCATATCGTGGCTGAAGCCGGCAGCTTCACCAAAGCCGGCGATGAAATGGATATGAGCCAAAGCGCCGTCTCAAGACAAATCAGCTCATTAGAAACTGATTTAAAGGTCGCGCTGTTTCATCGTCACGCCCGTGGCCTTATTCTCACAGAACAAGGCGAGTTACTCTATAAAACCGCGCATGATGTTTTTAATAAACTTCGCACAACCCAAACCATGCTTGAAGACGCCGCCGATAAGCCGTATGGCGAACTGCGAGTGACAACAACAGTTGGTTTTGGCTCAGCTTGGCTAACACCTCGTTTAAGTAACTTCATAAACCTTTATCCGGGCATACAACTGCAAATCATTTTAAGTGACGAAGAACTCGACATCGCCATGCGGGAAGCTGATGTTGCGATATGGCTAAGAGAACCTGTTCAACAAGACTTAATTCGCAGACCTATGTTCACCGTGCATTTTCATGTTTACGCAGCCAATTCATACATCAAAAAATTTGGAGTACCTAAAAACCTAGAGGACTTGGATGGCCACCGCATCCTCACCTTTGGTGGTAAAGCACCAAGCCCTATTGAAAAACTAAATTGGTTAGAAACCGCTGGCTTAAAGCCTCATGAAAAACGCACACCAGCCGTGACCATCAACAATCTTTATTCTCTTCGCCAAGCTGTAAAACGCGGTGTCGGCATCGCCGTACTGCCAGATTACCTAGCTAAAGATGATGAAGAGTTGGTCAATGTCTTGCCGGACGCAGATGTACCCAACCTCAATACATACTTTGTGTATCCTGAAGAGTTGAGAAACTCAAAACGCGTGACCGTTTTTAGAGATTTTCTTCTAGCTGAAGCTCGGGCTTGGAATTTTTAAAAACTAAATTTCTAAAGACCTTCATCTTTATAAAACCACTTACAAAGCTATATAAAAAAGTCATCTCTTAAGCTACTTGCTGAGCGCTCTCTATCCACTCTTTCACTTCCTCAAGGTTAGGTTCATTACCAACCCGTAGTAAGCGCTCACCATCAGATGTTAGTAAGAAGGCTTGTAAATCCACCAACAAGGTCTCTGGGTTAGCGTCCGTCACCCGATCACGTGTCCGGTAACCACACCCAACCAAGAATTGTGCATCATGGCCGCGTAACCGAGGAATTTCACATTGCAATAAAGCTTGATCTTGCCAGTCCTTCACAACTTGAGAGGTAATATACCTCACATCTAAATCAGCTACTATTTTCGTAACATCAGCAGAGAGGAGGTCTTCTACCGTTTTGATACCAACAACTCCAAGGCGTTTTGCTGTTTTTGTCCCAATAGACGGCGCATCTTCGATTTGATCAGACCGTTCCAGATAATGAGTTGGCTTTTGCTGTGGGCGCTTCTCTGGTAATGAGACTGGCACTTCTCTTTCTTCTCGTTCATGACGATCATAACCAGACTTATCGACCTCCTCCTCCTGCTCCATCAATTTATCAATGGCAATCTCAGCCTCAGTTGGTCCTTCATCTTCTATTTCATCGTCTTCATCATCGTCATGGTCTTTAATGCCAAGCACTTCTGAGCGATGTAACGATTTAATCACTCGATCATCTTCAGGTAACGTCTCTTCAACTTTTACGGTTTGTTGCAATTCATCATACATCGCTTCAACAAATTTTTTATCTGCAGCATCATCTAGTTTGCGGGTTACCCATCTCGCAGGTATTTTCAACCCTGCCATAAAGGTCTCTGTTGTAAGCGTTACATCAGGCGCTGTTTTTCCAGAAGCCTTAATCGCCTGATCAAGCACAAGCGCAAACCCACGCGATGCATATTGAATAAGTTCCGCTAATACCACATGCCCAAGCTCATTATACCCCTCTTCAGGTTTCACAACCCCACGATCAAAATTATAATGAGCAATCAAATGAGAATAATATTTATTAGAAACAGTCGCGCCTTCACGCACCATGTTCGCCGCAAAATCAATTTTGTCCTCAGGCTCGAGCACCATCAATAGCTTGTAGTCGTCATCAGCCCGTTTGCGCAGCTGATTGTAGCTTTTATTAATCGTCCATTCGACAGCCCTATGGATCGAGCTCTCAGCCTCAGATTGTGCAGTATGAAATGGCATGATCGGGTCAGTATAATAATGAGAGAGCACCCCAGCGCTATAAACAGCATCTTCCCAGCGCTCAGCAACAAGGCAAGACACCAAATCATCATACCATTCACGGCATTTATCAGGGGCACCTCCCCAAAAATTATCCTGAACATGAAGAACATGGTTTCTAAAATCTTTGAATAATTTATCCGGGTCTTTTGAACCTTCTAAATAACGTTCAGAATATTTTAAAAACAGCTTCGTCCATTTATCACTATCTTCTACAGATAGGTCCTTTAAAGCATCCAAGGCTAATTTGTGATGCGTTCCATTCGCATGAGCTGCATAAACAATTCGGAATAATAAAGACATATCAAACGGCCCCCTCAAAATAGCACACTGAATTCATATCACCATCAGACAGAAATGAAGACTAAACATCTGGCCTAAATCAATGTATCTGTGACAAAAGAATAAAAGCTTATAATGTCACTTCAAACCTAGTTCGAATCATTATTGCAAACAAGCGGCCTCTTAAGGCCATAAACAGCTATCTTCATATATCAAAGAGTGATTAATCTAACAAATATGCGTAAGAATTAACTAACCCAACCCCCAAAAGAGTGATACACCCCTGCAATGAGCATAATTTGATACCAGGAGTGAATGACCACAAATGCCATATCTATGTCTCTCAGCAGCTATTATTTTCGAGATTATCGGCACAATTGCCCTCAAATGGAG
>JAJFHW010000257.1 GCA_021775385.1 Hyphomicrobiales bacterium
CATAAAGCTGTGCAGCCAGAATTTTATTCGGAGCCAATACAAGTGCAGGGCGCTGTGTTTGCTCAATAACATGGGCAACAGTAAAGGTTTTACCCGTGCCTGTTGCGCCAAGTAAGACCTGATTTAGTTCGCCATCTTTTAGCCCCTCGACAAGAGTTTTAATCGCTGTCGGCTGGTCACCCTTTGGGGTAAAATCAGAATAAATTTTAAAAGGGACACCGCCTTCAGTTTTAACCGGGCGTTCTGGCCTGTGAGGCACATAGGGCGCTAATCGCTCTTCATGAGAAAGAGGGTGATTATCAAGAAGCGGTTGAGATACGGTCGCTATCTCGGAAGGTTTGGTCTTTATAGTACGTGATTTAGCCATGAATAGAATATGGTATGAGAGAGAGCTTGAAACAAGGGAAAAATGATAAAAATTGAGTGATAAAACTCTAGAATTTTTCAGTTGTAATAAATTAATAAACTGGATCAGATTTTATAAAAACAAGGGCTGTTATTGGACGTCAAATCATTTAAAATGCAGCTCATGTCTGAATGCATATCCCAAATTTTAGGGTATTTAATAGAGAACAACTTATAGGGTAAGAATGATGAGAACGGTTAAGTCAAATAAACTGAAGAAAAAATTCAAATTTTTATCTCTACTCAGTCTTTTTGCTCTGACCCTTACTCAACCAACATCAAACGCCTTTGCAGGGAACCCATCATATAATTGCGGAGGACGGCTCACCCCAAATGAACGGTTGATTTGCTCAAGAAATGATCTCTCTGAATTAGATAGAGAAGTGTCAGACGCCTTTCATGAGCTCACGGCAATCCTCAATAGAGCGGCTGCAAATTTAGTTAGAAAAGACCAGTCCCGTTGGCTTAAACAACGACAGAAATGCAAAAGAAATGTTGCTTGTACAAGAAATCTATATTTGCTCCGCCTCGATGAGTTAGCAAATAGTTTAAGTGAACAACGCGCCTACAGAAATCCACCAAAAAAAGAAGAGAGAAATCAGTCTGATAATGATGAAGTGAATTGTGCGTTAAATGGTCAATACCATTTCCAGGGAGGGTGCGTAAATGAATGCCCACCTGATTGGGTCGCCGAACCTCGTGGTAAATTTTGTCGTAAGATGTCAGATGAAGAACGTGACGGCAGTTTATGCGGACCCGGTTTCACCAACGTTCGCGGCAAATGCATTCACAATTCTGACCTTCATAAGAAAAAGAAAACGCAAATCACTAAACATAGTGGCCCGCTACCAAATGGCATTTACGGTATTTATGTTCTCTCTCATGGAGATAGCCTGAGAGTTGATCACACAGCAGATAAGCTTCTTTACACCCAACACAAATCAGGCAACCCAAATGATCCAAAACAACCATTTCGCCTGACCTATCATAAAGGCTCTTATATCATCACGGATATTAAAAGTGGTCTAAGGTTACATGCAGACGGAAATGGAGATTGGAAAGTCTCACTAAGATATCAACCAAAAGATGACTTTACCAAATTCAATATAACGCCTGCAAACGAAGGGTGTTTTTTCATTCAAACGGAGGCCTCTGCCAATTATTGGATCTGGGAACCTAATTCACAAGTCATCCAGGTGCGCCCACAAAGTGCAGGTGAGGAAAGCATGTATTGCTTCTTGAAGCAGTAATCAAAAATGGAAAAATCGCTGAACAACTCTAATTTTGCACCAGAAACTTTTAGAGAATTCTTTCAAATCTTCTTCAAGGTTGGTTTGCTGTCTTTTGGTGGGCCAGCCGCTCAGATCTCTATGATGCATCGCATTTTAGTTGATGAAACCAGATGGCTAAAAGAACAGCAATTCTTGAATGCCCTTAGTTTTTGTATGTTCCTCCCCGGCCCGGAAGCCATGCAATTGGCTACTTATGCAGGTTGGCGACTAAAAGGGATTTGGGGTGGTTTAATCGCAGGGTTGCTGTTTGTCTTACCGGGTGCTTTCGTCATGTTGGCGCTTGCCATCATCTATTCTTATTATGGTACCCTTAGCTTAATGAACACGCTATTTCTGGGCGTTAAAGCGGCCGTACTGATCATCGTTATTGAGGCGCTTATCCGGGTCTCAAATAAAGCCTTAAAAAATAAAGCCAGTTGGGTGCTAGCAGCAGCCGCGTTCATCGGTATCTTTTTCTTAAAATTACCATACCCGCTGATAGTACTATTAGCAGCTGCCTACGGATTTTTCTTCATGGCAAAACAATCTGATGAGACTGCCGAGCTAAATCATAAACCTGTTGCTCATAGCCAAACATTGAAAACAATAGCCGTAGGGCTCTTAATCTGGGCACTCCCATTCATCATACTGCAAATGACATCTTCTGCTACCATCTTAACAGACATTGGCACCTTCTTTTCAAAACTGGCCATTGTCACATTTGGCGGCGCCTATGCCGTCTTGGCCTATATGGGGCAAGATGTAGTGAGCCAATATGGTTGGTTAAGCCCAGGACAAATGATGGACGGCCTTGGCTTAGCAGAAACCACACCGGGTCCGTTAATCTTAGTTACAGAATTCGTCGGCTTCTTAGCCGGCTTTAAAGAAGGCGGTTTCTGGCTGGGTATAAGCGGCGCGTTGATGTCGCTGTGGGTCACCTTTGTTCCTTGTTTTCTATGGATTTTCGCAGGCGCCCCTTATATCGAATGGATCTCAGCTCAGCCAAGATTAAGCGGGGCACTTAGTGCAATAACGGCCGCTGTGGTTGGCGTCATTCTAAACCTCTCCATTTGGTTCGGTCTTCATGTCTTCTTCGCAAAAGTCACCCCAACAACCTATGGGCCGACTACACTTTGGCAACCAGACCTGTCATCATTAAACTGGCAAGTGGTCGCTCTTTCATGTCTGTGTGGGCTTCTGCTCTTAAAATTTCACTGGGGTATAACCCGCGTACTGTTCATTTCAGCCGCGACGGCATTTGGTTTGTCACACTTGTAAATAAACCATATGATATAATTCTTCATATCACGGAAAAAAAATTATGAGCAATAATGAAACTTCACCTGGAAAAACTTATTTTGCAAACTACTCAAGAAGAATTCAGGCTGCTCTGCTCGATGGTATAATATTAGTAGTCATGCTCGTAATTTTAATAGTCTTGGTGTCAAATTCAGAGTTAAGCCAATGGGTGAAAGTTAGTTTATTCGTGTTTGTAGGATTGTTATTCGAACCCTTGATGGTTTCAATGACGGGTGCAAGTCTTGGACATCATTACAAAGGACTAAGGGTCGAAAAAGATGGACAAGGGAGAAATTTAAATATCCTTGAGGCTCTGTTCCGGTTTCTCATTAAAAGTGTTTTA
This sequence comes from Hyphomicrobiales bacterium, assembly GCA_021775385.1. Lineage (GTDB taxonomy): Bacteria > Pseudomonadota > Alphaproteobacteria > Rhizobiales > HXMU1428-3 > HXMU1428-3. Next base: position 3,319 of record JAJFHW010000257.1, read on the forward strand.
GGCACTTTTTCACTCGTGTTTTTTTTAATAACCAAACGACATAAAGCATTGCATGATATGGCAGTTAATTCAGTCGTTATGTTGAACCAGGCATCTATAAAAAAAGGAATAGGGGGAGTCTCAGAGCGGATCATTGAAGAAGACGGCTTCAAAAATGCTTCAAAATTAAGAAGAGCCGTGATGATATGTCTCTATACTTTTTTACTGTTAATTCTTACTGGCCTTCTAAGCTATAGTTTAACGACGATCAACTGTTTTAACTATAACCGTTGTTCTGCTTTAGAGAATACCATAGAGAGCCTAATTGGCTTAGTGTTTACAGGGCTATTTCTCACAACCGTCTATTTCGGTTGGCACAGTCGATTACTCGGCTGTCGTCGGTCAAAAATTGAGAATGAACACGCGTGATCACTCCGGCGCTGAAAATTCCAAAAACCGATGAAA
>JAJFHW010000258.1 GCA_021775385.1 Hyphomicrobiales bacterium
AGATCGACGCCGATCTCGAGGCGCTGCGCTACAGCGTCTGGCGGCCCCAGGACCCGGCTGGGTTCCGGGCTCAGTCGCCCGAAGCGATGGCCGCGCAGCTCACCCAGGTGCACCGTGAGCTGCTCGCCAACGGGCGGCCCACGCTCGGGCTGGGCGGCGAGCACTCGATCAGTTTCGGGCAGTTCAGCGCGCTGCACGAGCGTCATCCCGACCTGGCCGTGCTGCAGGTCGACGCGCACCTCGACCTGCGCGAGAGCTACGAGGGCAGCAAGCACAACCACGCCTGCATCGCGGCGCGCTTCGTGGAGGCCGGCGTGGAGCTCGTGCAAGTCGGCATGCGCAGCTGCAGCCGCGAGGAAGCCGAGCGCGTGAAGCGCGAGCAACGCACCGTGTACTGGGGGCGCGACGTGGCCGGCAAGGTCGCGTACCACCGCGAAGTCTTGGCGCGACTCGCCGAGCGCCCGGTGTTCGTCACCGTGGATCTCGACGGGCTCGACCCGTCCTTGGTGAGCGCCACCGGCACACCTGAACCCGGCGGGCTCGATTGGTTCGACATCACGCGCCTGCTACGCACCGTGGGACGACACTGCAAAGTGGTCGGCGCCGACATCACGGAGCTCGCACCGCTGCCGAACGGGCTGTCGCGTCCGAGCGAGTTCCTCGCCGCGCGATTGGCCGGCAAGATGGTGGCCTACTTCTGGATCGAAGGACCGGCGCTGTTGTCGCGCTGAGCAGGAACAGCCTGCACGCGGCGTTGCGGTCGCGACACGATCCACAAGAACGCGTAGGCCAGAGCGCAGACCCAGACCATGATCAGCGCGAGCGGGTCGGCGAGCTGCGCGGCCAAACCGAGCAGGCCCTCGGGCGCGTTCGACGCGGCGCCACTACCAGCCTGAGCCGTGGGCTCGTGCAGCAGCCGCAAGCCCAACCACAACCAGGCGCCCAGGCCGAAGCCGCGTCGCAAGGCCACGCGATGACGCTGCGCGTTGTGCAGCACCCAGAACCCCGTGCTGCCCCAGACCGCGATCGTGATCAGCGGGACAGCCACCGGCGTGGCCAACTCGGGCCAACGCGCGCTCAGCAACGAGACGATCACGAGAGCAGCGAGCGCACCGGAGCCCGTGGCGAGCAGCAAGAGTGCGGGAGTCGTGCCTGTACTCGTCACGACTGTCACCGCGGCGTCTTGCGCCGACACACCGGGCACGTCCACCTGCGGCGCACCTTCTTTCGGTGCACCTGGTGTCATGCCACTGCCGATGCCTCCGCCAGAGGCACTTGCTCCACCCATGGTTCTCCCTCCAGAGACCCGACGCTCCCTCCCATTCCTACTGAGCGCGCCGGTTGACCTTCCCGCTCCACAGGAAGGTCTGCAACCTGATCGCGCCACGCGAGGTGGTGTGCGTGCAGCGCGAACCGGCCTTCCGACCGGCCCGCTTAGTCTAGGCGCTCTACCGGGGCGACATCTAGCGTCAGGGTTGGAAAGTCGTGACCAAGCGCAACGCGAACACGCGCGTTAGCTCTCGGTGTCTTCGCCCGCGGCAGCCGACGAGTCGCCGCTTTCTTTGGCGCGCAGCCTGAGAATCGCGAGCCCCAAACCGAAGGCGATGGCGCCGAACAACCAAGTGAGCGAAGCGCCGATCGACGAAGGGTCGGCCGTCCAGATCTGCTTGGCTGGGCCTAAGAACCCATCGTGCCCGGTAAGTTGCCACAGGATGTTGCGCACGTGCGAGTTGAGCGAGAGCGCCATGAACGACGGCGGCAACATGCCTCCCGCCATCTCGAACAGGAACACATAGACGAGCGCCGTCATAAGCGAACGTCGCACGAGCAGACCGAACAACACGAAGAGCGCGCCCATGCCGGCGGCCAAGAGCGTCGTGCCGAGCAACACATACACCAGCGCCGGCAAGTACTCCTGCAGCGTGTCGAGCGAGAAGAACTGCGCGAGGTTCAGGAAGAAGCTGAGCACCAGCGGCGGCAAGACAATCAGCAAGGCCGAGCGCAACACGCGCAGCCAGCGGCCGAGCACAAGCGCGGTGCGCGAGATCGGCAAGCCGGTGACGTAGTGCGAGGTGCCGAGTGACCACTCATCGGAGAACGCGCCGGTGCCGAGGAAGGCCAAGATCACGGGCGTAACGGTTTGCACCGTGATCCGACATCCCTGTGTGACGAAGGTGTTGAAGCCCGAGAGCGGCGAGTTGTCGCGGAAGATCAGCACCACGACCTGCAGCACGAACGGGAGCCAGGCCACGAGCAGCACGCCCCACAGCCGCCGCCCACGCAGTCCGCCCGCGCTGGTGGCCTGACTGACCGCGAGCACGGCGGCGAGGCCGGTAGGTGGTTGTGGCTGCGCCATGCTCAGTCGACCAGATAGTGGAACAGGGAACCGAGATCCTCGTCGACGGCCTCCAGGCCGGTCAGCGCGAGGGTCTCGTCGAGCACTAGGTCTTGAACCTCGCGGCTGAGCTGCTCGGGGCGTTCAGTGATTACGAGCAGCGCGCCATCTTCGAGGTGCAGGCCCTTGAGCAGGCCTTCGATGGCGAGCAGGCGGCGTGCCCAGTCGGTCGGGTCGGGAGTGAGCAGGCGCACGCGGCGCGGCTCGGTGTGCAGCAGGTCGCGGATATGACCGACCGTGCCCTCGGCGAGCAC
>JAJFHW010000259.1 GCA_021775385.1 Hyphomicrobiales bacterium
GGTTATGGTTTTAATGCTCCTTTTGGATTAAGCACAGAACCTGATGATCGAGGTTATGCAGGTCAATTTGATGCAAGAAAAGCCGCTTTAAAAACTTTGAACTTTAATCCAGTCCTTGGATATCAAATATCACCAACTTTAAATGTTGGCGTTGGTTTGCAGGTGATGTATTCGGAATTGAAAATCAAGCAGGCGACCACTCTTGGTGTTTTTCCTCCATCTGCTAGTAACCCTTCTACGAATTTAAAAGGTGATGATTGGAGCTACGGATTTACAGCTGGTTTATTATGGAAACCTGTTAAGGGAACAAGTCTTGGGATCGGCTATCGCTCTCGAATGGAGACTACCCTTGAAGGTGATCTCACAGTAGATGGGTTTCCTGCGTTAAGCCAAGGTATTAAAGCTGAAGGTTTTGATTTGCCGGATATGGTTACGGTTAGTTTTCGCCAAGATTTATCACCTGACCTGCGATTACTTGGAACTTTCGAGTGGAGTAATTGGAGTGTGCTTCAGGTCGTAAATATAACTAATAGTGCTACAGGAGCTTTTGTTTCATCTTTTAGCCCTAAGTGGGATGATGGTTACTTTTTTTCTGCGGGTTTGGAATATGATTATAATAGTAAGTTAACTTTACGTACTGGTGTTGCTTATGAACAATCACCTATACAAGAAGCTTCTCAAAGATTGCTTTCTATTCCTGATACTGACCGTGTTTGGTTAAGCGCCGGCGCAACTTACAAATGGTCAGAACAAACTTCTTTTGACATTGCTTACACACACATTTTTGGGGACGACTCTCCGATTAGTAGCGCATCTAGTTTTACTGGTGAGGTGGAAGCTGATGTTGATATTATTGGCGTTAGCATGAAGACGAAATGGGGGGCGGATGGTCCTTTTGGTTTACTGAAAGGGTTGTCCAGATAATTTCATCTTATATTGATTGCTAACCCAAGAAAACCAGCCTGAATGGGGATTCAGGCTGGTTTTTTTATTTTGTTTTTCTTAAATCTATGAATGGAACAGATGTAATTTTCTGTATATTTTCTATATATTTTATGTATTTTTTTGTTTTAAAATTCCATTTATTCACATTTTTTGGTTCAAAATAGTGAATGAGGTGGTTAGAAGTGTGAAAATATTTATGAGCAATGATTTATTGTCACATTAGAAGCGTAATACATATTTCTGTCATAGAACTGAAATTTTGAATTTGCGCCACACTAATGGGTGTTTTTAAGGGAGTTATCCATCATGGTTGATTGTGTGACTAACTGTGAAAAAAAATACAGGACCCTTTTTATCTCGGACCTTCATCTTGGGTTAGGGGCGTGTCAGGCTGATTTGTTTCTGGATTTTTTTAAAACGGTTGAAGCGGATAAAATCTATTTGGTTGGAGATATTATTGACTTTTGGCGTATTAAACGTCGGCCTCAATGGTATCAATCTCATAATGATGTCATTCAAAAATTATTGCGCCGGGTTAGAAAAGGGACCGAAATGATCTATGTTCCTGGCAATCATGATGAAATTCTCCGAGCCTATTGTAAAATGGAGATAGGTGGTATCCAATTAAAACGTAATGATGTGCATGAAACTGCTGATGGACGGAAAGTTCTTGTTATTCATGGTGATGAGTTTGATATCGTTGTAAAACACGCTCGGTGGTTGGCTTTGCTTGGTGATTGGGCTTATAATTTTGCGCTCTGGGCGAACACTCATTTCAATTGGGTAAGACGCCGGGCTGGTCTTGAGTATTGGTCTCTTTCTGCCTATTTGAAACAGCGGGTTAAGAAGGCCGTTAATTTTATTGGTGAATTTGAAAATGCTCTTATAACTGAAGCGGAAAACCGTGAGGTTGATGGTGTTATTTGCGGGCATATTCACCAAGTTGCTATGAAACAGATTGGTGATGTGCTTTATTTGAATACAGGTGACTGGGTCGAAAGCTGTACGGCAATTGGTGAAACGATGGATGGTAAATTTGAAATCATCCGTTGGGTTAAAGGTAGCGCTATTATTGAGACTGAGGACCAAAAAATTATTGTGCCTCGACCTATGAGAATTGAAGATGCGGCTTGAATGCGAATTTTAATTGCTACAGATGCGTGGGTACCGCAAGTTAATGGTGTGGTGCGCACTTACCAGCGTTTAGAAGAAGAGTTGGTGAAACTTGGCCATGAAGTCTATTTTGTCACCCCATCGGATTTCTATACTGTTCCTTGTCCTACTTACCCTGAGATACGCTTATCTTTTGTTCGTAGCAAACATATCGCTAGCTTGGTGAAAAAAAATCGGCCGGATGCAGTGCATATTGCAACTGAAGGGCCGATTGGGTGGGCAACGAGGCGAATATGCCTTAAACAGGGACTTTCTTTCACGACTTCTTATCACACTCGGTTTCCTGAATATGTAACTGAGAGGGTGCCTTTGCCTCTTTCCTTAATTTATAAATTTGTACGTACATTTCATAATGCCGGAGATGGCATTATGGTGGCGACAAAAAGCTTGCAAAATGAATTGAGTTTACGTGGGTTTCATCCTCTTCGTACTTGGACGCGCGGTGTGAATACAGACTTATTTCGCCCCCGGAGTGACCGGATTTTTGGAGAGAAAAAAGTTGCGCTTTATGTTGGACGAGTTGCGCCGGAAAAAAATCTTGAAGCGTTTTTAAAACTTGATTTGGACGTGACTAAAGTTGTTGTTGGCGATGGGCCATATTTAAAAAATCTCAAACAAACATATGCTGATGTAATATTCACAGGCGCTAAAGACGGCGATGAATTAGCTGAGTGCTATAGCTCGGCTGATGTTTTTGTTTTTCCTAGCAAGACGGATACATTTGGTATCGTGTTGTTAGAGGCAATGGCGAGTGGTGTTCCTGTGGCTGCTTACCCCGTGACAGGACCAATTGATGTTGTTGAAGATGGTGTGACTGGGTGTTTGGATGATAATTTGGAAAAAGCAATTTTAGGGGCACTAAAGTTAGATCGTGATATTTGCCGTGAGAAAGCTCTTAAATTTAGTTGGCAGAGATGTGTGGAATTGTTTCTAGATAATTTAAAATTGAATAATAACGCGTCTTAATCTATTGATTTACCAGAATGTGTTGTTGGGTGACCTTGTTATTTTATATGGACAAAGAAATAATCTATCATACTCATTTTAGGCGTCGTGCTCGGCTCGTTTTTGCAAAACGGGCTTTGATTCTATTTTTTCTATTCACACTTTCTGGGTATCTCTATTTTCGATATTCTTCTTATCTTGCTCTTGTCGGGTGTTTATTATTTGGTGTGAGTTGTTTTTTTATTTCACTCAGTTTGTTCCGAAAATATCCATTTTATATTACCAAAACTCATTATTGTTTAACTCTCAATTTTACTTTGAAAATTCCTTTAGAACAAATTGTCGGCATGGGTGTTCATCCTATGAAAGGGGAGCCTTGTCTTTTGATAAAAGATAAAAAGGATAATAAAATCGGACCGCTTGCACTTCCATGGAAGTTTATTCGTGAACCTCAAATGGATGTTGTTAAATCTTTAAATCAAATCGTTGGAACCGGTAAATAATACAGACGTTTCTTAAATGAAAACGCTGTTATTCATTTAATAAGATTTGTTCCTGCATTTCAGTCAGGTTCTCGATGTCAGCTTCATCAAGATTGTTGAGTTGATCTTGTGACGTGATTGGATCTTCAGATAAATTGGTTTCGGCTGAAGACAATTCTGGACTGATTTCTTGCGTGACATCCGTACTAACCAGATCAGTGATTTCGATGTCTCCGAAATCTATCTCGCTTAGGTCCGCTTCATCTGTCGATGTGTCAATTGATCTTTGAGTTGGATCTTCTTCGTCATTCATTGCCATTGGATTTAGTGGCGGGCAGTCATTTGAGATTTCTCCAGTAGTTGTGGAAGCTAGGTCTGTTTCAAATTCAGAAACATCCAGGTCTTCTAGAGTGTGGTTTTCTTGGAGAAGCGGGTTTTCCTCAAAAGATGTCTCGATAGGTGATTGTGGTTCTATACTAGTGTCTGTCTCAAGAGTAGAAGTTGTTTCATCAAATGAAATGCTGTCTTCTAGTGGAGCATCGTCCAGAAGATTTGTTATCGGTGTAACAAGTTCAGTTACAAGGTCTGTTTCATGTTCTGTTAAAATTTCTTCTGGTTCAACAGCAAGCATGCTGTCTTCTTCAGAAGGAAATTGGTTGTCTTCATGATTATCAATTGATTGCTCTAGTGATTGACTAAGTTCACTTGTTTGTTCATTTACTTCTAGTGAAAATTCTTCAGCTGTTTCGGGAGCATTTTGCATAGCCTCGGCTTCAAATGAGGGCTCTTCTGCAGTTAAATCTACGGTTGGGTCAATTTCAGATGAGATTTCACCTAATTCCATTGAGACTTCATCAGTTGAGACTTCATCCGTTTCAAAAGAAATAGTCTCAGCTGAGATTTCAGGTGCTTCAGCTTCAACTTCGGCGCTCATAGATGATTGTTCTACATCAGCCTCAGCATCAATGGCATCAAAACTCATTGCGTCGACATCGCCTGCGTCCATGAGCTCAGTATTGGGAACGACATCTGTTGGAGTGTCGATTGAATCAAATGACATTTCATCGACCATGTTTTGGTTAGATGTCGCATTTGATTCTGTTTTCTCATGGGTTTCTGTCAGCATAGTATCAATGCTGTCTTGTTCCAGGCCATCACCTTTGAGGGCAGGACCATTTAACAAGTGATTGTCTGGACGTGTATCTGAATTTTCTTGAATGGGACCTTTACTATTTCCGTCCGTTGCACCTTCTAAGTCCCAAATGTCAATCATCGCATTGACACGGTTTTCAATGTAGCAAAGTGCTTGCACCACTTTTGTGGTGCGCTGGCCGGTTATATCCTGGAAAGAGCAGGCTGTATAAATATCTGTCGTTTTTGCATCAATTTTATCGCAAGGGAGATCTTCAGCGCCTGTTTCTCGCAATGACCAGGCAGCTTCCTGAATTTCTTCTGCGGCTTCTAGAATTGTGTTCGTCGCATTTTCAGTAGCTTCAACAATGGCGCTGAGTTCTTCGGTTGCTGTGATGATTTGGTTATCTTGTTCATCATTAGGCTTGATTGAAGCGATCTCTTCGCGTGTTTTTGCAATTGCCTTTGACATTTCAATGATGCTCATGCGGATTGGATCAATCTCTTGGCTTGCAGGAGCTTCTTGTTTTTCACTTAATGTGTTTTCAATGCGCTGTATGGCTGATAACAGTTTTTGCGTGTCTTCAGGGCGGTTTCGCTGTATGTATTCTTCTAAGAACCAGCGGCCGCGTGGGTTTTGCAGCAATGCACCTTCAATGAGATTGTAATCTTCCTCACTGCTGACATTCGTTTCAGTTACTTCATTTTCATTCGTCGAATTTGAGCTTACTTGGGTCATGTGCGCATATCATTGTTGGTTTGGTTGCTGTTACTTTAAGTGATTCGCAATTTGTTTTACTCGTCAAAATTTTGACTTTACACCTATATCATTCACTGAAATCTCTAATAAATCGTTGAACTCATGAAAAACACTGACTCTCAGACTACTGATGGCGCCTTTCAACTCAAACTTTCGCTGTTTTATGTCATGCTATTTATGAGTGTGGGGTGTTATTTACCCTATTTTTCGATTTGGTTGAAAAATCAGGGGCTGAATGGGGATCAGAGCGCTCTTATTTTGGCGGCTCCTATGATTATTCGCATCATTTTTACGCCAATTGTCAGCATTTGGGCTGATTATGAGGGAAATTATCGGAAAATATTGATAATTTTGGCGCTTGGATCCCTTCTTTCTCTTTGTGTCATGAGCCAGCTAAGTGGGTTTTGGGCTATTTTTATAGTGGCTTCATTGAATGCAGTTTTTGGTAGTTCTCTTATTCCGTTAACTGAGACTTTGGCTGTTATAGGGGTGAAGGCTAATCAATTACGGTATGGGCGAGCTCGTTCTTGGGGATCTGCTGCGTTTATTGCTGGTAGTTTATTAACGGGTATTTTGGTTGATTTTTATGGTCCTGAAGTTGTTTTACCCTTTTTGATTTGTACTGCGGTTGCCATTGTTTGTGCTGCCCTATATTTGCCACCTCCTCAAGGAAAAGGGCGGTTAAGAGATGCCGTTTCTGGTGGGAAGCTATCTTGGTCGGGGATATTAGGCTTGCTTCGTCATCGCGTGTTTTGGGTGTTTTTAATTGGAGCTGGGCTTGGTCAGGCTTGTCATGCTTTTTATTATGGATTTTCTTCACGGCTTTGGCAGGATTTTGGTTATTCAGGTTGGCTCATTGGTGTTCTTTGGACGATAGGTGTGCTTTCTGAAATCTTGCTCTTTTTATATTTTGGAGATTGGCTTCGGCGTTTTAACCCGGTGCTTTTGATTATAGCAGGTGCTTCAGCTGCTTTTATCCGTTGGATGATGATGGGTTTAGAGCCTGATTTATGGTTGGTGATTTTTTTACAAATTTTGCACGCCTTTTCTTTTGGCCTCGCGCATTTAGGGGCGATGTATTTTATTGGACTTGCCGTACCTGATAGATTATCTGCAACAGCGCAAGGGGTTTATGCGACTATGAGTATGGGCGTATTTATGGGAATTGCTGTTTTGATATCTGGACCGCTATATGATGAGGTTGGATCATCTGGCTATTTTGCTATGGCTGGATTTGCGGCTTTTAGTGTTTTGGTTGCGTTATATTTATTGGCTTTATGGGATAAAGGACATATTGTTCAAGAATAACCAACTCACTGAAACTAAATGTTTTATTCTCGTGTGCGGTTGCTTGGAGAGAGCTCTAGCCCCAGAGTGTTCTGTCTGGTGGAGTTAAAATTCCATTATGTTCTTTAAGGCCGTTGTCTCTGTCATTTAATAATAAAAGGGGGCCATCAAGATCGACCCAATCAGCGCCTTTGGTGAGTACGAAAGCAGGGGCCATAGCGAGAGATGTGCCAACCATGCACCCAACCATAATTTTTAAATTGGCGTTGCGGGCAGCCATAAGGGTGGCAAGACCATGCGTTAGGCCGCCGGTTTTATCTGTTTTGATATTTATGGCCTGATATTTTTTAGCAACATCTTCAATGTCATTTATGGTGTGGAAGCTTTCATCTGCGCACAAGGGGACAGGTGATGTGATGTTGTAGAGAATATTATCAAGATTGGTTGGTAAGGGTTGTTCGACAAGCTCGATTTTGCATTCATAGGCGATATCTAGAAGAGGGAAGAGGGTTTGGGCTGTCCAGCCTTCATTGGCATCGACAACAAGGCGATGTTGTGGGAGAGCTTTTCTCACGGCACGCATAGTGGCTGCATCTTTTTCATATCCACCGCCTAATTTTAATTTAAGGAGTGGATGGTATTGGGCCTTCAAAGCGTTCTCAGCCATTTTTTCCGGAGCGTCGAGAGAAATTGTGAAGCAGGATAGGACTGGTGTTAGCTCACCCATATTCAACATGACTGATGGTGGTTGATTGTAATATTTTGATTCAAGGTCCCAAAGAGCGGCGTCAATTGCGTTTCTAGCGGCTCCAGCTGGCATGGCATTTAACAATTGCATGCGGGTGATGCCTTCTTCGACGAGTTTGCTGACATCCTTGATTTGTTTCATAACGGATTTGCAGGTTTCTCCATACCGTCCATAAGGAACGGCTTCGCCGCAGCCCTTTAAATCACCTTGTGAAATTTCGACATAAATAACTTCCGCATGAAGTTTTGCCCCGCGATAGATGCGAAAACTCCCATTAATTGGCCATTTTTGACGGGTAACCGTTAGATTGCAACGCGGCATTATTTTGATCTACCGTTTTATTGATTATTTAGTTACGGGCTGAAATGATATTTTACAACTCTTAGCTGTATTTTTCATTATCATCTAGATTAGAGTTAATTTATGATTATTGAGTAAAGGATAAACCGTCACTTTCTTGTCTTCTGACTAACTAAAGTGATATCCCTGAATTTAATGCAAGTAATGTGCAAATTTTATGGTCACGTTTATTCATTTGTTATTTTTATGATTTTTATTTTATCTATAAGTTTCTTTTTAAAATAATGAAATTTTTTGATTAAATGAACGTGTGAATTTTGCTCTAAATATTGGAAGTTTTGTTTATGGCGTCTTATGACCAAACTGAAGATCAGCAAACAGGGTATTCGCTCTTTGGTTCAAAGGGGGGAGTATCCTCTCGTCCAGCACTTGAATGGAGTGAAGGCGGTGATGGGTATTTTTTGCGTATCTTTGGTGATTGGCAAGTTCGTCATGTGCGCCGCATTGCAAATGAGATAAAGAAACTAAAATGCGGCACTGCTGACGTAGGGCCTAAAGATCTTACTGTTGATATGGCTGGCCTTTCCGGTTTGGATACAGCTGGGGCTATGCTTATTCTAGATATGAATGAACTTTTGAAGTCCAAAGGTTTTGCCCCTAAGATTGTTAATGCTCGTGAAGCGGATCAGATTTTATTTGATCTTATTTCTCGCCATCCTCGCGAGAGGCATGATGTTGAAGTTAAAAGCAGCATGCTCCTCAATCTCGTGCGTGATCTAGGTGAAACTGTTCTCTCTATCGGGCGAGATATTATTGAGATAACTGCAATGATTGGGCAGGTCACTCTTTCTCTTCTTGGTTTGGTGATCAGGCCTTGGCGCCTTCGTTTTACTTCGTTGGTGCATCATTTAGAACATGCTGGATTAAAGGCTGTTTCTATTATTTCACTGATTTGTTTTTTAATTGGTGCGGTGATCATGCAGCAAAGTGTTGAGCAATTGCGTGCTTATTCAGCTGAGTATTTTTCAATTGATATGCTTGGGATTTTGGCGCTTCGAGAAGTTGGAGTTTTGCTGACTTCTATTATGATCGCGGGACGTTCGGGCGCTGCGTTTACTGCTGAAATTGGTTCAATGAAAATGCGCGAGGAAGTTGATGCCATGCGGGCGCTGGGTATTGACCCGGTTGAGACGTTGATTGTGCCTCGTGTGTTAGCACTTGTGATCGCGCTGCCGCTTTTGACTTTTATCGGGAATATTATGTGTTTGGCTGGCGGCGCTTTTATTGCCTATCAGGTTATGAATATCGATTTACAATCTTTTATAGAGCGGCTGAATGATGGTGTCGACATTCGCCATTTCTATGTTGGTTTGATTAAAACTCCTTTTGTTGCCTTAATTATAGGCATTGTTGGAACATTAGAGGGCATGCGAGTGCAAGGAAGTGCTGAGTCATTAGGCACACATGTGCGGGCTTCTGTGGTGAAATCGATTTTCCTTGTAATTATATTGGATGCAGCGTTTGCGATGGCGCTGACAGCGATGGGAATTTAATATGGTTGCTCTAGAAACACCACGTTTAAACCCAATTATTGAAGTGCGACATCTGCATAAGCAATTTGGCGCTCAAGTTGTTTTTGAAGATCTGAACCTTGATGTATATGAGGGGGAAGTTCTTGGTATCGTTGGGCAATCTGGTGGTGGTAAATCAGTTTTGCTTCGCTGTTTAAATGGTTTAGAGCGCTACTCCGCGGGCAAGATTAGTTTTTTTGGTCAAGACACGGCACAAATGAGTGGTAAGGATTTGCGCCATGTTGAAGCGCGTTCAGGATTACTATTCCAGGATGGAGCTTTGTTCTCCGCTCTTACTGTTTTACAAAATATTCAAGTGCCGATGCGTGAGCATATCTCTTTGCCTAAAAATATTATGGATGAGCTTGCTTACTTGAAATTGGCGCTAGTGGGCTTGCCAGCGAATGCTGCTCATAAATATCCGTCTGAACTTTCTGGAGGGATGCGCAAACGGGCTGGGCTAGCTCGCGCTTTGGCTTTGGATCCTAAGATTGTGTTTCTTGATGAGCCGACAGCTGGGCTTGATCCTATTGGTGCGAATGAATTTGATATGCTTATTCGTGATCTGCAACGCACTTTGGGCTTGACCGTATTTATGGTAACACATGACTTGGATAGTATTTTTGCTATATGTGATCGAGTGGCTGTTTTGGCAGACAAACGGATTGTGCGAAACGGCACGCCAAGTGAGTTGACTAAGGATCCTGGGCATCCATGGATTAAGTCTTACTTTTGTGGTGAACGCGGGCACAGGGCGCAGGGGACAGCGCAGACTACCTCGTAAGGGAATTGTTCTACAGACAGAGATAGAACCGCTAAAATAGACTTTTACGATTTACATGACTTTGAATTGTCATATTTTTAGGGTCGGACTGTTTTACGTTAGACTGTATTACAAAGCTATCATAGCTTGAACTTGAAGGATTGAGAGAATGGAAACGCGCGCAAATCATTTATTGATCGGTGGTTTTGTTATTGCCCTGGTGATTGCTGTGATCAACTTCACTTTCTGGATGCAGAAGGGCGGTGTTGAAAATCAAACGCGTGATTATTCCATCTACTTTAATGGGGCAGTAACAGGACTTAGCCGTGCAAGTCAGGTGTTATTTAACGGTATTCGTATAGGCCGGGTTCACTCAATTGAGATTGATAAGATGGATGCGCGCCGTGTTTTGGTGATTGTTCGCTTACAAAAAGGCATTCCTATTCGTAAAAATTCTCAAGCTCAGCTGGTTTCTCAAGCGCTTACAGGGGTAGCCGCTGTGCAGATTACCCCAGGTACGGCTGATGAACCTTTATTAATGACACTTGCTAAAAAAGGCGACCGACCTCAAATCACTGCATCTCCTGTTGTTTCAGGCTCGCTAACAGATGCAGTGCCTGAGATTATGGGGAATGCTAACCTACTATTAAAACGTCTGAATACTATGATTGCTGATAATGAAGCTTCAATTAGAGCAACAGTTAAGAATGTTGAACTATTTTCAGAGACTTTAGCAACTAATAGGGAAGACGTTGCTACAATTATCTCTGATGTGAAGGCATTATCTAGTTCCTTAAAAGCCACAGCTCAAAAAATTGATAAGACTGTGGATCAAGTTTCGGGCTTTTTTGGTGGTGAGGGTTCTTCTGTTTTGGATGATGCTAAAGCGGCTGCCCAATCTATAAAATCGATGGCTGAAAATTTGGAAAAATCTCTGGGAAATGGCCCTCAGGAGGTTATGACCGCAGCAAAGCGCAGTTTGAGAGAGTTTGAGCTATTTGCGCGTGATGGACGAAAAGCGGCGCAAAGTCTCGATCGGGTGCTTGAAAAGATGGATAGTAACCCTCAAAGCTTTATATTTGGTGGAGGCAATGTGCCGAAATACAATCCTAGCAATTAGTACGTAAATCCATTATGTTTGGGTTGTTTTTATATAAAAAATTAACCGTCACTCTTTAGATTCAATGAGTGATGGCTGTTTTAAGTAATTTAGTACGGTCAGATATGGGGGCCGAAGTATTTGTATGTGTGGTAATCGATTACAAAAACTTATAAAAGCATTC
>JAJFHW010000260.1 GCA_021775385.1 Hyphomicrobiales bacterium
CGAGTATGATTCAGAAAAGTATTTTCATAAATTCATCCAAAATTCCATTTCTTTGAAACATGAAGATCCTGTGCCCAAGTACTTAAAATTGTTTTGCCAAGGGACAAATTTGAATAGTATTTCACACGGAGATGATAGTTATCTGCTATCCTATCTAACGGCACTTCATAAAAAACATTCAATATCAATTCGAGAAATGCAGAGAATTTTAATTATTCTTTCAAGCACTCATAAGACACATCAGATAAGACAGTTTTCCAACGGTATGATGGTAGGGCTTGCTGCAATGAAAGTTATTAATATAGATTTATTTCTGAAAGCAAGTCGAGGAGAACTTGGCAGAAATGAGTTCGAGGAATTTTTTGGTGTTAATTGTAGCAATACTCAAACGGCTCATCCCGAAGTCTTTCTACAGATATGGGTATCAATTTATTTTAATTTACTTTTCGAAAACCATTTAGACCAATATTATCTTGAAGAATTTAGCAAATGGAAAAGAGGGTGTAATTTTACTCAAGAGAGAGGTCTTGAAAATATTGTTGAAATTTGCAGACAATTTATGAATTTTGCTTAAATTTAAATCTAAAAAGATTTCTGTAATAGCGTCATTTATGAAGAAGGAAGTGCTCTACTTCAGAGCACGGACATGACGCCAGGGGCGTCCGGCGCGAGCGCCGCACCTCGTAGGCCCACTGCGACAGCAGTGGAATAGCCGTGAGAGAGAAAAACTAAAAACAACTAATTTAAAATACCCTCAAGCAAATTGCCGTCTTCTTTTTTTCCATCAATCAAACCGTTAAGAAGTCCCTTCATTTCCTCGCTGGAAATTTTCTTCTTCTTTAGTTTTTTCACGGCATTTTTCACAGACTTCACAGTGTTGTTAATGGCCTCGCCGTTATTTTCCAACAAGCCTGCAGCATCAGGAATAAATTTAGGATTGTCCATAGGGCCTTTAACGCGGATTGGTATGTTAATGCCAGAAAGGGCAGCGTTGCCGCCTTGGCCAGCAAGAGAGCTTACCAATTTAGGCTGTAAGCCGTAGTCAATCTGCTCGGTGGGTAGGTTCAGAATGCCCTTGCCCGACATCCGCAAAAGAGGTCCCTTCATCAGAAGGTCTTTATTTTCAACAACACCGCGGTTGATAACAAAGCTGGCGTTAAGGTCACTAAAGTCTGTTTTTTCAGTTGGCTTAGAAGCCGTATCAAGCAATTTACCAGATTGAACATTGCGGATCATACCTGGAATGTTTACCCCTTCAATCGCCCCATCGGCAAGTGTAATACGACCGGTGCCATTAAGAGCCGAAATAAGCTGTCTCTCTGTGTTGCCAGAGCTCACAATATCCAGATCAACATTCCCGGTGCCAGAAAGCCACGGTAAGTCAGCTGCGTTCTTTAACAGAGGTTGTATTTGGATTTGTTTCAGGCCGATGCGACCTTTTAAAGTCGGTCGAGCTTTTGCACCATTGAGGCTAACATTCAAAGAGCCTGTACCGCCATAGAGTACAAAGGTCGGAAGCTGTGCAGTTAATAAGCCGGCATTGACTTTCAAGCCAAGTTGCGCTTTTTCAAGTCTGTGTTTTTGAAAAACCAACCGACTGGCAGAAAGCTGCACAACAGCATCAAACGTCTTCAAAAAACTCACATCAATTTGTTCAGACTTCCATGCAGCCACAGCAGTTTTACGTGGGCCAGAAACGCCATCAATAAGCTTGTGCTCAATAGAAGCTTGCTGTTGCATATATGGTGATAAATCTAAAAGATCGGTGCGAAGTTTAGCTTCAATTTTAGGTCGAACACCATTCGGGCTTAAACGAAGTGCACCAATTAACACACTATTATCAACTTTAATCGTCGCGCTACCCAGTTGGAAAACATCAGGTGTTCCTGATAATTTGCCGCGAATATAAGCGCCGCCATAACCGCGCTTGGGTACATCAACGCCAAGCCAGCTTAAGAGGTTTTGCAAAGAATAAGTTTGAACATCAGTGTCACCTTTGAATTCGACCTTTTCGGCAAAGCGGACTTTCCCGTCAAACTTGCCCTCAAATCGATCAGAGTTAAGAGTGAGGTTCGTTTCAACTTCATCACCTTTTAACAAAAGGCCTAAGGTTGATAAATTCGCTGCTAGATTAATGCGATCTTCCAAATAGCGAAGGGTACCCTTCGCAGTGACATCTTTTGCCAACTCTGGCGCTTGAACAGAAAGGTTAATTGCACTGATCATTGTTTCAGTGTTTTCTTTTTGATCAATCAGTTTTACCGCACCATTGACGATCTCAATTTCACCAATAATGATGTCTGTATTGAGGCCTGCTTTCTGAATATCTTCAAGTTCGCCTTCATTCACACTCGGCCCTTTTGGATCTTCTGCAACTGAAGATTTTTTCTCATCAGCAGTTTTTGCTTCTCCTGAGTTTTGTGCTTTAGCTTCTTCTTGTTCCAGTTTTTCAAGTGTACGGGCGATGATGTCACTCGTATCGAGTGTTTCTGCTTGAGCAACTTTAAATCCAGAAGATTTCTTACCAGAAGAAGTTCTGTAAGAGCCATTGCCCAATTGTTTCACGCCAAGAGACCGCAATAAAGTCGTCTTAAATTGAGATGAAGAAAGAGCAGCGGTTTTAAATTCATAATTCACACGGCCACGGCTATCTTTTATCAGCGCGATCTCAGGGCGGTGCATCACAATGCGACCAATCTCAACGCGTTTGCTCAGAAGCGGGATTATTTTTAAATCAGCTTGTAGGCGACCTAATTGAAGAAAATCCGGTCCCTTAATAGAAGAGGGGTTGTGAATAATAATATTATTCAAATCAATTCCAAAGCTTGGGAAAAATCGATATGAAATCTTACCTTTAAAGGTGACGTCACGTCCGGTTTTATCCTTTAAAGCAGATGAAATTTGCCGCTTGATTGTTTCAGGTGGAACAACATATGGAAGGGCAAATGTCGCGGCGATCACCAGAATAAAAAGTGCTGCGACACCAATCCCAATGCCAAGAGGCCATGAAAAGCCAGTTTTTTGTTTCACTCGTTGTTCGTTATGAACACCAGTGTTCATCGTACCAGTATTCAAGCCAGGATTGTTTTCACTTCCAGGGCGAAGGTGACCTGCATTCATATTGGCAAGGCCAGTCTCAGCATCTGGTTGTTGAGCTGAAAAATGAGGGTTAGCCTGAAATTGAGACGGCATATCTCTGGTGGCCATACCAAGAGGCTGACTATTCAAAGCTTGAGTGTCAAGAGAACGTGTTTCATCTGCCTGTATTTCAGGTTTAGCTGAGGCGCCTTGTAGGCTATTTTGAAGAAAGCTGTTTTGATCTGAACCGACTTGCTCATTCGTTTTCTCAAAAGAAGCAGTCGCAGTTTTTAGAAAAGCTTCATCATCATCTTCTATGAGATCTTGAACATCATGTCTCTGTTCAAACTGGTTGGTTTCACTTTCATGTAACGCAGGATATTGATTAGCGATATCTGCCAAAGATTTATTCGTTAAATCTGGTTCAGGCTGTGTTTCAGCCATCATGCGGTTTTGTTGTTCTGCTGAGCGTTCATCAAGTGCTGGTGAAAAATTTTGATTTGGATGTGCGTGACCAACAAGAGCCGCCTCATCCTCTCGCTCGTTTTGCTGTGTAGGTTGAATTGCTAGCTGCGATTGCGGTGTATCTGCATGAGTAATTTGCTGGTTTAGTTGGCGCACTTCTGGAACTTGCGCAACGGGTAACCAATTTTCAAATCCCTGGCGCCATAAAAAATCGCCATCTAGCAATTCTCTTTTTTGCACAAGTTGCATGAGATCAGCATCTGTGACGGGGCCATATTGCTTGCCATCTCTGGCAATATACCATTGGTTCTGCATTTCATAAGTCCAGAGTTAAAAAAATCATACCTTAAAATATCACATAAGGCCTTAAAATATCACATAAGGAATGTGGCTCTATTCATTATAAACAATTGCCCAGAGGCTATAAATAAAAAAAGAGGCTATAAATAAAAAAATATATCGATATATAAATTCAAAAAAGATTTACCTATCGGATAAATTTAAGCAATGCTGTCCAATGATACTACCCCTAGAGAACCGCTATAATCATGATTTGTGCCTTCTGACACAAAATATCAACAGATTAAGGGGAAAAGGCGGCAGCAAATCAGGTAATAACTAGGAAAAAGGACCAATAGTCTCACCATATGATTAAAAATGAAGATTGAGACATCAATTAGATTGGACCTGAAAGCCGAAAAATTCAATTTTCTCAGGACTTTCACATTATAACTTGTCTCTATAGGAACTAGATATCTGAGAAAACCATATGAATGAGAGACAGTCATTAAGACAAGGCATACGTAAAAAACAAACTAAAAAGCATCAAAGCAAGCCTAAAATTAAGCCTAAAATTAAGCCTGAAATTAAGCCTGAAATTAAGAATGAAAAATTTAAATTTCAATAAGCCCTTATCGGTTAAGCTATAATAACAAAAAGAAAGAATTAACCAGACTAAACATCGTTTAGTAAGTGTGGAATGAGTTTAAGGACGTCAGCATAGCTTGCGACGAAACAAGAAATATGACCCAAGCAGAATTTCCTTCAACGATTAGGTATAGCCTATATACAGGTCTCTTTTTAGTTATCGCTATTTTAGGTCTATCAGTTGCCTCCTCAATTTGGGGATTGCAACGGTCAGCGCACTATTTAGAGAGAGCCAATCATTCTTATGGTCAGCTTTCAAAAGTATCTGAGATAGAATCGAAAATTAATCAGTATCTATTGCTTGAAATTGCCAATTCAGTAAATTTTCAAAACCGCGATAAATTAATTGAAGCAACACCGCAATTGATCACAAGGCAATTAGGTGACCTGCAAGAAGCTATTGAAAATGAAAGAGAATTTATTCAAAGAACAGGTGTCGTAGATGACATCGAAGCTGAAGTAGACACAGCAATACAAATTGCGTCTGTTTTTATCCGTATGCACTTGGCCTCAAACCATGAAAACAAAAAACGCAATTCATTGGATAGTGCAAACGCAGTTAGATCCTTTTTTACAAATGTCGTTGAAGGCAATGATAAAAAACTAAGCCAGGTGGTGAGAGACATCGTAGAAGATGAGCAAAAAGAAGTTGAAGAAGTGAAAGCAGAAATTGTTGGTCTGACCAATGCCATAACTTACACAGCAGGAGCACTTGCGCTGCTTACGACTATTGGTGTCATTGGTTTGGGTGTCTTTCTTTCACGGTCAATTGTAGAGCCTGTTCAGAGCCTTGCAACTGGCGCAGATAGAGTGGGCGCTGGTGAACTCTCATATCGAATTGAACTACCAAGAGAAGACGAATTCGGTCTTGTTGCCAATCGATTTAACAAAATGGCAGGACAACTTGAAAACCAGCAAAACCTTTTGCGTTCAGCAAAT
>JAJFHW010000027.1 GCA_021775385.1 Hyphomicrobiales bacterium
TTATTAAACCCCTAGATGGTTTCGGCATAAAAGTAATCTCTATGGGCTTTTTAGTCGATGAAGAAACGCCAATGATTTGGCGCGGACCAATGGTTATCTCTGCCATCACGCAAATGCTGCGAGAAGTGCAATGGGGAGAAATCGACATGTTGATAGTCGACATGCCACCCGGCACAGGAGACGTTCAACTAACCCTTGCTCAACAAGTTCCATTAGCTGGAGCAGTCATTGTTTCAACCCCGCAAGACCTCGCTTTGATTGATGCGCGCAAAGGGCTAAATATGTTTCGCCAAGTTGAGGTGCCTGTATTAGGCATTATTGAAAATATGAGTTATTTTATCTGCCCTCATTGCGGAGACAATCACGGTATTTTCGGTCATGGCGGTGCAAAACTAGAAGCAGAGCGCATCGGCGTTCCCTTTCTTGGTGGTGTGCCTCTGCATCAAGACATAAGAACCAATTCAGATGCGGGAACACCAATTATAATCTCAGACCCTGAAGGCGAGCACGCAAAAACATATAACCAAATCACTGAGAATATTCTCAAGAGAATAAAGCAAGAAGAAGAAATGATCATCCGACCAAATATCGTAATTGAGTAGAGGCTTCTTCAAAAAGGAAGAGGTGTTAACTCATTGATTAAACTGAGGGATCTGCTAAGTGATTGCGGAGCATTTCTTGGTAGGATTTCGTCATTTCAGAAACAAATTTTTCTTGATCTTCGACTTCAAGCACATTTTTGCAAACATGAGAACTATACCGAGCAGCCGCATATAAAAAAGCCATATGCAATTCAACAGCAGGGACACGCTGATTACTTCTGTTCGCAACATTAATGAACTTGTCAGCAATATTCATAAATTGATCGGGCGAAATATTACTCAATGGTTCAGCATCATTATTTTCGGTCATAGTTTAAATACCTTGTGAATTTGTGCAGGGTTGAAGTTTTAAAGGTAACCTATCTTGGAGAACAACTACACATCAATCAAGAGGGAGATGAAAAAAATGCCCCAGCAAAAAAGCTGAGGCATGATAGAAAAAATGATTAAAGTTTCATAAGGGTGTTAGCTCCCTCTTAATTGACAGCTTTAATGCTTGGTCTTGCTTGCTTTGGCAAAAGCGGCGGCAAATGGGTTTGAATTATCAATTTCTGTAGATCTGTCTTCGGTTGATTTCGTTGAAGAGTAAGATTTATTATGTCTACCTTGATCTGAACGTTTATTACTCACCACATCCCGCTCAGCTTTTCGCGTTGCATCCAACCCATCTGTAGATTTCATAGAAAGCCCAATACGTTTTCGTGCAACGTCTACCTCTGTCACACGAACTTTCACAATTGCTCCAGTTTTAACAATTTCATGTGGATCGCTGACAAATTTGTCTGCCAGTTGAGAAATATGGACAAGTCCATCTTGATGCACACCAACATCAACAAAAGCGCCAAAATTAGTTACGTTAGTCACAACGCCTTCAAGTTGCATGCCTTCTTTCAGGTCAGTGATTTTTTCAACACCGTCAGCAAAACTTGCAACTTCAAATGTTGGGCGTGGATCACGGCCAGGTTTATCAAGTTCAGATAAAATATCAGTCACGGTCGGCACACCAAATTGTTCATCAGCAAAAGAACCTGCATCAAGCCCTTTTAGGAAAGAACTATCTCCAATAAGTTGGTCGATCGCACGTCCAGTCGTCTCTGCAATTTTCTTAACAACAGAATAAGCTTCAGGGTGCACACCAGATTGGTCAAGTGGGTTCTTGCCTTCACGAATACGTAAAAACCCAGCCGCTTGCTCAAACGCTTTCGGGCCAAGCCGGGTCACTTTTTTTAACTCTTGGCGAGATTTAAAGGCACCATTTTGATTTCTGTAGGAAACGATGTTAGTAGCCAAGGTTTGGTTTAAACCAGAAATATGACTGAGTAATTCAGCAGACGCCATATTGAGGTCAACACCAACAGAGTTCACACAATCTTCCACAGCAGCATCAAGTGAGCGTTGCAGCGCAGCTTGGTCAACATCATGTTGATATTGGCCAACACCAATAGCTTTCGCTTCAATTTTAACAAGTTCGGCTAGAGGGTCTTGCAAACGCCGCGCAATTGAAACAGCGCCGCGAATTGAAACATCCAGATCAGGAAATTCTTTTGAGGCCAACTCAGAGGCTGAGTAAACAGAAGCACCAGCTTCAGAAACAATGATTTTAACAAGTTTGCGATCGGAGCATCGTTTAATAAGTTCAGCCGCTAAACGGTCAGTTTCACGTGACGCTGTCCCATTGCCAATACTAATGATTTCCACATTATGTTTTTGAACCAAAGCGGTTAATGTTTTAAGAGATCCTTCAATATCATTACGCGGTTCATTCGGGTAAATCGTTGAATAATCTACAAGTTTACCGGTTTTATCAACAACAGCTACCTTCACACCGGTTCTAAACCCAGGATCAAGGCCGATGGTTGCTCGGGCACCAGCTGGAGCCGCTAACATTAAATCTTTCAAGTTTTGTGAAAATACACGAATAGCTTCAAGCTCAGCTTTTTCACGTAAGTCTTGAATAAGATCACCTGAAATTTTTTTATGGAGTTTGCTTTTCCAGGTTTTATGAACTGTGTCTTTCAACCAATTGTTTCGAGCTTGCGATCCACCATTAAATTGAAACTCAGACGCTATTCTTCTCTCACATGGATGGATGTCCGTAGTCTCATCTTCAATGTCGAGGCCTAACGAAATCACACCTTCACGTTCAGCCCGCAAAAGAGCAAGAGCCCTGTGAGGAGGAATGTCTTTAAAATCTTGTTCAAAAGAAAAATAGTCAGAAAATTTTGCGCCTTCTTCTTCTTTGCCTTTTTTAACTTTTGTTTTAACAGAACCATCCTGG
>JAJFHW010000261.1 GCA_021775385.1 Hyphomicrobiales bacterium
TTTAATATAGGTTGCAGCATTCTTGTTGAAATAAAAACCATCAAAGCAATTGAAATTACTAATATGACGAAAAAAGCAATCCCAAATTTAGAACCAATTTCTGATAAAACAGCATTGATCTTATCTTTTTTTACACCAGCATACAAAATTCCAATAACTGTGCCGTTTTGTGAAAAAATGGGTTTATAAATCGTATAATAAGCAAGCCCTAAAATCACAGCTTCGCCTCTAAACGTAATCCCTTAAGTAACAACAGGGTATACAGCCCCCTTCTTACCTAGAGGAGTACCAACCGCGCGTTTTCCATTGGGCTTTACAATATTAGTAGTTTTTCTCCAAAAATCAGATGTTTTATCATCCCATAAAAAAATAGTAGCTGTCTCTCCAGTCGCTCGCCCTATTTCATCAATCATTATATGATTGGAAAAAATCGGCTTATCCTTGAGAAACACTTTACTTACGTTATTATCTTCACCCCATTTCACGGACATACCCGGAACTTGCTTTTCAGCAATTATAGCTGCCGTTCGTAAACTGGTATTTTGTTGATTTGTCGCGGTTTCAGAGATTTGTGCTGAAACAATAGAATAAATTATAATACCAATCATACTTAGTGAAACGACCAATAAAGTCATAGAAACCAAAGCAATAGAAGTAGATATTTTTAAATTATTAAAATAATTTTTCACAATAACCCCCTTATTTTTCCAGAAATACCAATTTACCTAGCAGACATATTCTGTACTTTAGTATAGTTAATCATTCATTATCAGAGGGCGGAGCAATTGATGAAATACATGAAATAGACAATGCAAATTGTCGCACAAGAAGATTAGAACAAAAAAAAACTCCGCCAGACAAGTGATCTTTGTCAGTGACCTGCCTTATATGGTTATTTCTGATCTTGTAGCTTTTGGTGGTGGGTATGTTATTCAGAATATAAATTTCTAAGAAATTTGAATCAAGATCAGACCTCATAAAAAAGCCCTCATCAAAAAAACAATGATGAGGGCCTTATACTTTTTTGGTAATCAATCCCATCTACATTTATCAAGGGCAAAAAATCATGCCCTAGAAAAACCTATAATGAGGTTGCCAAACTATTTATGCACGATCAAGTTCAGCAGGCATATAGCTTGTTACTTCCATGCCAGTTTCAGTTTCTGAAACTTGTGGTGTTGTCCATACTTTCATAAATTTTTTCCTTCATTGGTTAGAGTTAAAACAGCTCTAAACTTAAAACAATTAGAGTTGTAAAAATTGATCTCCCCCAGAATAATAAATAGAGAGGACCAAAAGAAAAAATCATAAGTAATTCTAAAACTTCTTTGCTCAGTTTTTACTTATAATTGTTTTTTTAATTTTAGGTAATGGAGAGCAATTACCGCCCCCCATTCTAAATTTTTCTGTTTTCTCAAACTATTTAAAAATTTTATATTTTTAAAAGGATGATTAGTGCCCAGCTCCTTCTTTAGCACCTTCATGTGCCTGCTTACGGATGTAATGGCGGATACTATCCAATTCTTCATCCGTCAAAGTTGGGAATTTAGGCATTCCGTTTTCAAGCAAAGCGCCACCACGGACGATACTCTCAAACATTTTCTCATTACCTTTAAGAAGAGCTGGAGAAGCACGTAGGTCCGGAGCTTTCACACCAGCGACACCACTACCACCATGACAAGCAACACAAAGATGAACAGCGTAGGTGCCAGCACCATCTCCTGCTTTCTTATCATCAATCTTAAACTTCTTATCAAAGATTGGTTGTGCAACCTCAGGTGCAGGTTGTGCAGGAACAACGACCTTACCATCAAGAGCGAAGGTAATTAGACGGCGTTGATGCAAGCCATATTTCCAACCAAAACCTTCAAATCCCAATTCACCTGAACCACCAAAGTTAGATGCAAGAGCACCACCAGGTCCGATAAGAAGAGAGATCATCTGTTTGCCATCAAGTTTATAAGTTATTGGCGGCGCCGAAATACCAAGACCAGCATCATATTCCCAAAGGATTTTACCATTCCGGGCATCATAAGCATTAAACTTACCATTCGGCAGCCCTTGGAATACAAGGTTACCAGCTGTAGTTAATGTTCCAGCACCCCATGGGTTTTTCTGGTTTACTTGCCAAACACGCTTGTTCTTAACAGGATCCCAAGCTTGAAGAGAACCACGTGTCTCATGTGGATCTTTGGTCAATAACCAACCTGAAAGACCAAGACCTAGTTTGTGTTTCTCAGCTCTAAAACTAGTGTCTGTTTTCTTACCTTCATCCTTAAAGGTATTAGCTAAGTGATTAGTCGGAATGTAAACAAGACCAAGTTTAGGATTGTAAGACATCGCATGCCATGTGTGGGCACCAAAAGCTGAAGGGTAAATATTTGCCTTACCTTCTGGGTAGTAAGAGCTTTCAGGTATGATGTGTTTCTGTGTCTTCACATCAAATTTTGTTGCCCAGTTTACATCAGCAAATTTTTCAGCAGACAACACTTTACCGTTAGAACGGTCAATCACATAGAAGAAACCGTTTTTTGGAGCATGTAACGCTGCCTTCACATTCTTACCGCCAATATTTAAATCAGCAAGAACGATGTCCATACATGAAGTGTAGTCCCAAGTTTCACCTGGAGCTGTTTGAAGATGCCACTTATATTTACCCGTTTTGGCATCAACCGCAACAACAGAACTCAAGAACAGGTTGTCACCGCCACCAGGGCTGCGAATTTTTCTGTTCCATGGCGAACCGTTACCGGTACCAAAAATGAACTGATTAAATTCCTTGTCATAGGTCCAACCATGCCAGGCATTACCACCGCCACCATGTTCCCACCATTTACCCTTCCAGGTCTTGGCGGCCATTTCCTGGGCTTCATCTTCAAACCCATCAGCAGGATTGCCAGGCGCAGTATAAAAACGCCAAAGCTGTTTTCCAGTTTCGGTATCATAGGCAGTAACATAACCGCGTGTGGGGCCTAATTCAGTACCACCATTACCAACAAAAACCTTACCATCAAAAGCTTTCGGATGCCCGGTAATGTTCAAAGGTTCTGTTTGCGCAAAAGTGCGAACAGACCAAACTTCTTTGCCGTCTTTACGGTTAATCGCAATCAGGCGACCATCCCAAGTAGCAAGAAAAAGTTTATTGCCATAGGTAGAAATACCACGGCTATGTTTCCAGAAAACTTTACGTTGGTAGCCAGTTTCAATCGTTTTAGCAACTTCCGGGTCATATTCCCAAAGTTTCTTACCGTTACGTGCATCGAAGGCGCGAACACGGTTCATCTCACCAATATAATACATGACACCATCAACAACCAGAGGTGTGCCGACCATGTCAGATTTATCAGGAAGATCAATATACCAATCCGGCTTCAATTTTCCTACGTTATCTACGTTGATGTCTGTTAATGGACTATACCTCTGTTCAGAGTGTGTCCGCCCATAAGCGAGCCAATCAGTGGTGTTCGACTCATCCGACAATTCCTTGTCTGTAATATTTCTATCCGACGCATGCAATGATGTAAACACAAGCAGTGAAGCAGCCACAAGCAATTGCCCTAATGTATTTGGCCGTCTAAATTTCATTCTTATTTTTCCTTAAATAAAATTCTTCCCTTGGCTTTAAGAAACATTTAATTCCTTAAACAAACTCCCAGAAATTAAATTCTCTCCTCCTAACTATTTCAAAGTCGTCTAAATTCATTAATTACAATATGTACTAAGAGCGCAAAACTCATGCCATTTAAGCTTTGACATCA
>JAJFHW010000262.1 GCA_021775385.1 Hyphomicrobiales bacterium
CACTCCCATCTTTAAAACGCTCAAGCCCATCAACACTACTGTCAAACAAAGAAGCAAGGTCAGAACGAGACTCGCGTAAAGCCCACTCTAATAATGGGTCATGGCTACCAACAACAATGTTAGCACGCTCTTTACGCCGAAGCGCAGAGAAACCAGAACCATTTTCAACCAACCATTGATCGATGGCTTTACGAGGGAAAAGTAACTTACCCGTTGCACGGCTACACGGCACTTCTCCAGAAGAAGCAAGGTCATAAACCCGGCGCTCTTTAATACGTAGCAAGTCAGCCAGTTCTTTGGTCGTTAAAAATTCTATAGATTGATATCTCATAAACCGCCTGAATTCTTCTATTTCTAGCTAAGGGCAACCCTTTGCAAAACAAAATTCAAAATATTTTTCTTAAATTTGAACCTTTTACTCAAGCCAAACGACATATCTAGTACGAAACAAAATGAGTGAACGAAATTAAGTAAACCCAAATTTAAGTAAACATTGTATTTTAGGAGACTATAACATCATGTCATTGAACTCAATCATCTCAAAAACTGTTCCCCTATCCATTTTAATGGGCCTTTTAGCTCTCTCAAGCGTGAGCTTCACCTCAGTAAACAGCGCCAACGCGGCAACACAGTGTAAAAAGGCAATCGGCTCATATGGCATGTACTATTACAAAAAAACAAAGGCGAAAAGCTCAGCCGAAGGTCGCTGGGAAAAGAAAACAGCCATTCAGCATGGCATTGGTCTAAGCTTTTGGAATAATGCAAAAAAACGCAGTAATATTTGTAAAAAACAAGCAAACAATACATGGCGCTGTTTCGCCATCGGCACACCTTGCCAAACCAAAACAGTTTGTAAGCCTAAAGTGAAAAAACACGGCATGTATTATTATAACAAGCAAAAAGCTAAAAGCTCAGCCAAAGGCCGCTGGGAAAAACAAGCAGCCATCCAATATGGCGTGAAATACAGCTTCTGGAATAATGCAAAAGTGAAAAACTACAAATGTAAAAAACAACCAAACAACACATGGCGCTGTCTAGCAATCGCAAGACCATGCCACTAAGTTAACTCACTAAATTAGACAAAGTTAATAAACAAAAAAAGAACTCAGCCCACTTTGGGTTGGGTTCTTTTGCGCATAATAAAAACCAGCCTTATGAGAAAAAAACTAGCGGCCCGAAGAAGAAGCTCAGCCCTCTTTCAGGGCTGAGGGACATGACGCCTCTGGCGTCCGGCGCCTAGCGCCGCCCCTCGGAGGGCCCGCTGCTTCGCAGCGATATAGCACGTGAGTGAAAAAGTGAGTATTCACCCAGTATTCTTTTTTCGTCTCTGGCGCTCTTTATTTTCTTTTTTAAGTTGCCGTTGGCGTGTCGCCGCAATTGTCGCTTCATCTCCCAAATGCGCAAGCCCCGTTGAAGCAGCCAATACCATTTGCTTTTGCCGCTCACGAGCCCGGTCACGTTCTACATCTGTCTTCGTCGTGGCACAATAAGCGCATTGCACACCAAGCTCATATAAAGGATCAGCGCGGTCTTCAACACTCAGCGGTTGACGGCAGGCATGGCAAAGCAAAAAGTCTTGCGGCACCAAATCATGCCCCACAGCAACACGCTCATCAAAAACAAAACAGCCCCCTTCCCATAGGCTCTTTTCTTCAGGCTGCTCTTCCAAATAACGTAGGATCCCACCCTTTAAATGGTACACTTCCTCAAATCCGTGCGCCATCATATAGCTTGAAGCTTTCTCACACCGAATGCCGCCTGTGCAAAACATCGCAACTTTTTTATCCTTTTCAGGATCAAGGTTGTCAGAAACCCAATCTTTAAATTCAGTGAAGCTCTTCGTTTTCGGATCAACCGCGCCCTTAAATGTACCGATATCAACTTCATAATCATTTCGCGTATCAATCACCACCATTTCAGGGTCTGAAATAATCTCATTCCATTCTGTAGGGTTAAGATAAGTACCAACTTGCTCATTCGGGTTGGCTTCAGGTGCGCGCAAAGTCACAATTTCTTGTTTCAACTTCACCTTCATCCGCAAAAAAGGAGATTTATCACTATATGAATATTTAACATCAAGTCCGGAAAAACGATTTTTGAAAATATTCCCTGTTTTAAAATAAACAATCAACTCATCGATAGCCTCAACAGAGCCAGCAACCTTGCCATTAATCCCCTCATTAGCAAGCAATAAGGTTCCTTTTATTCCCCGGGCATCACAAAACTCAGTGATTGGGCCTCGCAAAGCTTCAAAATCATCTAATGTGACAAAATGATAAAGCGCAGCAACTTTATAATCGAAATGATCTAGCGGTTCTGCCATAACAGTTAAAACTTCCAATATTTCAGGTTTCAAAACAGCGTTCAGCAAATTCTAAAAATAAAACAGCTAATCACGCTTAAATCTAGGACAATCCCCTAAATCTACTTTTATAGTTTGTTTTGACAAGACCTCTAATAACTGTCAAGTCCACACCCAACATTGATATAAATCAAGACCTTATTTGAAGAGCACTGGTACCTATCAGGGGGTAAAACTACAAAAGTGTGTGGAATTCACAATAGTTTGAAAAAACTTGAGTAACGCGACGATTTCACACTTGTCGAAGACCAGGAATTGGGTATTTTAGCATTATGTTCGCAAAGAAAAAAATTAACGCTACAAAAACGAAAACTGCCAAATCAGTAAAACTTGGCACGCGTTATTCGCTCTTGATGGTTCTAATTATGCAATTAGCGATCACAAGTATTCTTTGTGCGACTAGCAGCTATATTGCAAACGCTAATGCAATAACCATTTGCACGGCCTTCGGCTTAAAAACCATCTCTCTAGATGAAAATGGTGAACCAGTTGAGCAAGAGCAACAAAAACATGAAGCTTTTAGCAAAACCTGTTTCCATTGCGCAAGCAGCTGTTCAATGGCAGCCCTTGCTCCTCAGTCTGAATACGCAATATATGCTGGCCTAAACCTTATTTTTCGGCCCACAGTAACTGAAGTTCTAAAAACAAAACTTCTTGCCCAAGGGCCGCCACCGCGTGCCCCGCCGGTTCACGCATAAAATCTCAATTTTTTCAAAAAATTAACAGAGCCAAACGACCTGAGGTATGCCCGCATACCATAGGTTTTAATGCTCTATTTTTGTAGTTTTACAACGGAGTTTTTTATGTCTTTTCAATTAACAAAAACAAACAGCGCACTTGCCCTAGCACTTGCTGCAACTTTAAGTCTTTCAGCTCCTCTAAAAGCTGATGAAAGTCACGGCTCAGATCACAAAACACACCGTGCTGATGGCCACGCCCCAATCGGCGTAATGGGTGATCACCTCCATAAAAAAGGCGAGTTCATGATGTCTTACCGTTTCATGACCATGGGCATGAAAGGTAACCAGCAAGGCACAGATAACATCTCACCGGACACCATCGCCACAACCATTCCAAACCGTTTCTTTGGCACTCCTGGCCAACCACAAACATTGCGCGTGGTCCCAACAGAAATGACAATGGACATGCACATGATTGGCGCAATGTTCGCACCAACAGATAACCTTACATTAATGGCCATGATTTCAGTCATTGAAAAAGAAATGGAACACATCACTTACCAAGGTGGTGGTGCTAATACAAATGTGTTAGGAAAATTCAAAACACGCACAAACGGCATTGGTGATCTAAACATCGGCGGCCTTTATGGCCTATATAATGATGGCACGACTAAAATCCATTTCAATGGCGGCCTCAGCATCCCAACGGCTAGCACTACAAGACGCGATGACATCCTAACACCAATGGGCGGCAACCCAACTGTTCGCCTCCCCTATCCAATGCAACTCGGCACAGGCACATGGGATCTATTACCAGGCCTGACCGTTCAAAGTCGCATGGGGGATTTTTCTTATGGCGCGCAATATAAAGCTAGGTTCCACTTAGGAGATAACGACGAAGGTTATAGCTTTGGTGACAAACATGAACTAACAGGCTGGGTCGCATATCAATGGGCCCCTTGGATTTCAACATCACTCCGTCTAACAGGTGTAACTCAAGAAGAAATCGATGGCATCGATCCTAATATTGTAGCTCCTGTTCAAACAGCAAATCCAGATAATTTCGGTGGCGACCGTCTTGACCTAGCACTTGGCGTGAATATGATCGCTCAATCAGGTCGTTTTGAAGGTCACCGTTTTGCAATTGAGTTTGGCGCTCCAATTTATCAAGACTTAAATGGCGTACAACTTGAAACTGACTACACATTGACAGTTGGTTGGCAAAAAGCTTTTTAAGTTTTAAGTAACTAAAAATTTATCTCTACAATCACAAAGTGCCCACAATGAAAAGATACCTCCTTTGTCAGTGTGGGCATTTTGCCTTTTATCAATGATAAAAATTTTTACGAAAGATCAATAATGAAAGTTTTATTTTCTTCTCTTTTTGCTGTTTTAATTTGTTTAAGTACACCTGTTTTCGCTGGTGATGAAAAAATGAAAGAAACAGCATCAAACCTTTCAATCAGTCATGTATGGGGTAAACCGAATTACGGCCCAAATGGCGCTGCTTATTTCATCTTAAAAAACAACAGCAAAACCGACCGTCACCTAATTGGCGCCAGCTCTCCTCTATCAGACAGAGTAGAACTTCACACCCATCTAAAAGAAGATGGCGTCATGAAAATGCGCAAGATGAAAGACGGCATCATTGTAAAGCCAGGTGAAACTGTGCACTTTAAACCAGCTGGCAATCACGTCATGCTCATGAGCATGAAAGAAAAATTAAAACCAGGCGCAACTTATGACCTTGAATTAAAATTTAAAGACGGCTCAACAGAAAAAGTAAAGGTCGCCATTAAAGATAAAGACCACGAAAAAGATCATAGAGGCTCACACGCCGACGATAAACGTGGATCAAATGCAGATGACAAACGTGGCTCTGGTACCGATGAAAAGAAAATGAAAAAAAACTGAGACTCGTGGTAGTAGCGCTGACGATAAACGCGGCAGCGAATAAGTCTCAAAGTTTTATATAATTACATACAAAAGGCTCAGTCTCACAAAAAGACTGAGCCTTTTTAATTTTAAACAACCACACCCTACTAAACATTCAACTAGTTGAATGCCAAAACGTAGGTGCGCTGCACCTTAAGCACTTAGCCCTGCATAGGGCGGTTGTTAGTAAGCAATCTTAAGCACAAATAAAAAACTGACTTCACGATGAAGGAGTGACACCACTTCGGTGTCAGGACATGGCGAAGCGACAGCGCAGCCTGGTGCCTAGCGCCGCACCTCGTAGGCTCAAACGCGATAGCGTTTGAAATAGCCGTGAGAGAGAGAAAAGCAGTTCGCCCGCGATCCCTAATGGATCTCAGAACTAACCATTCTAAATCTCTGAAAATCTGTGAACGAAAAA
Source organism: Hyphomicrobiales bacterium (assembly GCA_021775385.1). GTDB lineage: Bacteria > Pseudomonadota > Alphaproteobacteria > Rhizobiales > HXMU1428-3 > HXMU1428-3. The sequence goes on from JAJFHW010000262.1 coordinate 5,399, forward strand.
CGTAGGTGCGCAGCACCGTCAGCGCTAGCGCTGCCCATCGGAGGGCCCGTTGCCTACGGCAACGGAATAGCCCGTGAGGCAAAAAACTACCCCACCGCTAACTTGCTTTCGAAATCAACGCA
>JAJFHW010000263.1 GCA_021775385.1 Hyphomicrobiales bacterium
TTTAGATCTTTTTTCTTTTTATTGTTTTCAACAGGTTGAGAGGTTGTTTTTGCAGCTTTCTTTAAAGAACTATCTTGCCCCAAAACACTTTTTACTGTTGTCACAATATTAAATATGGCAGCTTGAAAACCTTTCGTATCACCACGAAAGGCAATACCTGTTGCGGCCAACAACAATGCAATAACCACAATTAGAACAACCACACGCAACCCTCTAGGTTGCATCGTGTGTAAGTCTGAATCATTAGAAACAATATCAGCACTATTAAATTGATCTCGCAGCGTCGCACTCTTTGCTAGGAAATCATCTCCCCTAACACTACCTTGATCTCCGGCAAATCCTTCATCCTGAATAGAAGAATGATTACGGTCTAATTTCTCATTTGAAGGTGAAGCAGACATTCGCGCTGACATATTATCTAACCCTGTTTCTTTTTCAGGTTTCCCAAATGATCGCTCAGATGCTGATTTGCTCATTGCTTGTCTTAATTTAGCAATAGCATCCACATCCCCCTCTTTAGAAACAGCCTCACCCGTATCCTTATCAAAACTTTCCAAAGCTTCGGGTGATAATAATGGAGGAGTTTCATCGATCGAAGGCTGCATATTCGTTATACGAGACGAAAGGTCAGCCTTATCATTTACAGAACCCAGGCTTTTTTTCTTGTCTATCGGGACCTGAATTTCATCAACCCGGTATTCTCCGGGCCGGCTTACATCATCGCCAACAGTCGCATTTTGTTTTTTATTTTCTACACCAGAATGAGATGCTTTATTTTCTGAAGCTGAATTCTCCGAAGTTGGATATGCAACAGCCTTTGCACCGGAGTGTTCACCACCTCTTTCATCAACGCTCGATTGTGGCGAAGCTAAAGGAACATTATGTATATCCAACTTCTGCTGTTCAGTCTTTTCTACTGAAATTTGAGACACACTTTCCATCTTCAAAAGAGCTTGCCCAAGTTTCTCAATCGTTTCTTGAGTTTCTTGGTTCTTTTGAGTCTGGTTTTTTTGATAAAGAATAAAAGCTGTTTCTACATCAGCCAAACGACGCCCCAAGGCCGTATCATCTAAATTTTTTACAGCCAGCGTCATAGCTGCATGAGCAGCCTCATTGGCAATTTCTTTTCTATCACCGAAATGATGACCTATCACCTGCTCTAATTGAGCAATTCGATCTACCAACTCATGCCGCAATTGTTTAAATTGACCAGAATGATCATCCGGCCCAAGCACATCTACTGAGGAATGACTTCGTGCAAATGGGTTTTCAAACTTAATAGGACTAAAAATTTGAGATGGTTGGCCCAATTCATTACGATCTTCCCCTTGAGACACCTCATTCGCAAGAGAAGACCTAGTTCCTAAAAATTGAGTTTCTAATGGCTGTGTTTCTTGTGATTGACCAAACCCAAAATCCGCTGGTGAAAGAGTTGAAGAGAGGTTTGAAGCCGGCGCAGCACCATTTACCTTCCCCTCCTCATCCCTCACATTTTGCAAAGGAGAACCCGCAATCTCTGATGATTGAGTGTTCAAAGGATGGGGGTCCAATGGTGCATCACCCCATAACAACACTTTTTTAGGCTTTTTTAGTTCTTCCTGCAGAGGAGAACCTGCAAGTACTTCTTCAGAAATTGATTGAGATCTTTGAGATTTCGCCAAACTATCATTTGGATCTAAAGAGTGCCGCTCATTAAAATAATCCCGCACCTCATTTAAAACTTCGCTATATGGCTGAAGCATGTCAAGCGGTTCGGAAACTTGAAACTTATCTTCTCTTTCGGCACCAGATACATTTGCTGGTTGCGAAAGTCTCTCTTCTAAGTTTTGTTGAGAAGCATGAACAGAATTGTCTGTTGTAGCTCTTGCTGGTTGCTGATTTTCAACCTTATTTGTTTGAAGAGAGTTAGCCTGACTATAGAGATCTGACAACCCGCTTGGCTGTTCAGAAAATTGCGTTTCAGGTTTAGACGAACTAAATTGAGAAGAGTTTACCGTTGAATGTGCCGATTGAAGAGTAGTTTGGTCATTTTCTTTCTGAGCCAATAATTCATTGGGAGATCCGTCAGTCATAATCGCATTGATCCGACCAAGGATATTTTCCAGTTGGGAAGAACTAGCTGTTTCATCAAACTCAGCATGAGGTTCAGAGGGTTGCGTCTCTTGAGACAAAGAGAGGTCTTTTTTATTTTGTTTTGGTTGAAACGACATTTCGTTACCCTTGAATTAATCTCAGACGCTAAGACGCCACGAACTCACTCAGAACTAAATATCGAAATCACAACCTACAAAACGTCGTTATTTCTAAACAAACTCAAACACACACGAACTCTAAATTTGTAATTTAGTGCAAATCACAAATGCTTTATATTCAACCTAAAGTTCAAAAAAAAATGATCCAATATAGGTAAACCAATGAAAAGTATAACTTACTTAAAATGAAAAACCCTAATCAACAGAAAAGGAATCAAAAACATAGCTACCTAAATGAGATATGTGATTCACCCTTTTGAAGCATCCCCTAATTTGTGAAAAACGGTGCGAAAAAATAAAAAAACAACAAAAATGCAACTGATTTTGCTAAAAAACTCTATTTTTTTTATAAAACCGAAAAAGAAACATGTTTCATACTTATGATCACTCATTAAAATAAGACTGAAACTTCAGTTTAAATGTTATCATAGAGACCCAAGACCATGCCCTTCATTCTGCCGTATCACTCAAAAACGCAACTACCTATCAATTCAACGCAGCGATTTTCCTTAAAACGAAAAATTCTTGGTCTATTGATCATATTTGCCTTCCTCACTCCACTAAACAGTGCAATAGCCGAAGAAATTGATAGTCGTTACACTATGATTGAGAGTAAAAACGGCATCATCCGTCTAGATAAAAAAACGGGCTCAATGTCCAATTGTAAAAAATCAACAAGTGGATGGGCTTGTCGCCCTATCAAAGAAACAAAAGATGCTGATAAACAAACGGGGCAAGGCGATAAACCAAATAACAATGATGAGCTCTTCTCGGAACTTCAAAAAGCAAATGAAGCCCTTGAAAAAGAAAATCAAATTTTAAAACAAAAAATTGCAAACCTGGAACTTGGAATAATAGAAGAACCAACTAAGAAAAAATTAAAACTACCTACAGACGAAGAAGTAGATGAAGCGATCACTTATATGGAAAAAATGATCCGTAAATTCGGTGGCGCCATGAAAAGATTACGCGAAAAACATCCCGATCTACCAGGTACTGAATTGTAAATTAAAACGCTCCACCTCAACAGCAACCCTATCTAGCTAATAGGAATGACTTGTACAAGGGCGCTAATGGGCAACTACGCCAGGAGCATTAAGCTCGGTTGCTGGTGGGGCAACTGAAGAGCATTTAATCAAACACTTCCCGTGGTACGGCGCGGCATAGCTAATCGTAACAAACGTTCATAAAGCGCCTCACCACCTGGTGTGCGAATATCAAGCAAGACTTCCATATCCGCACCATTCGGTTTTGGTCCAATAAGCGCCCCCAAAACACTGCACACAAAAGATAAAGTGATAAGCGCCATAGCGCACTCAAATAAGCTAAAGCCCAATGCAGCATTAGTTAAACCAAAATTTGTGAGAAAAACAGCGGCACATCCCCCAATCAAACCAGACAAAAGCCCAGAAACAAACCCAAACTTAGTCATCCTATTCCACCAAATGCTTAAAATTAATACAGGAAAAATGCTACAAGCACACAAAACCAAACCAGAGAGAAACAAAGCAAATCCGCTTATTTCAACATATAATGCACTCCAAATTAAACCTAGAGTAACCAAAACAATCATTAAACGTGTCCAAAGCAAATTACTCAATCCAATAACATCAGATTCCATCTCAGATTTTTGAAAATGTAAGTCCCTAGAAAGCAATTTTGATAAAGTCATTAAGCGGCCAACAAAGCTTGCCATAGCCGCCGCCATGAGCGCAGCAAAGCTAAGAGATTGCATTGTCTCATTTAATCCAGCAACAACTGTGACCCCCAACAAACCAACATCTCGCATAAACAGAAATTCAGAACCTGCAATCTGCCCATCATTATTGACATCTTTTACACTCAGCAAACCCAAACCCTCTAATTGCTGAACCCATTGAGGTAAATCTCCAACAAGAAACTTGGCTTCAGGGTTAAAAATCATATATTGCAAAAAGATCGTACATGCCGGTATTGAAAGAATTATCAATCCAACAAGAGCAACTGCCCACGCAAAACTCTTGCGCGCTTGAAACACAGTTAACGTCAAAGTTGATCGAAGTAATATGGAAGGCGTTGCCGCTAGCCCAAATGCAATCACCACCATCATTAGGAATTTATCGAGCCCTGTTAAAGCCCTCTCTCCTCCAATAAACGGTATAGATAAAGCTTGAAAGTCATCCTTCAAAAGAGCGGACCACTGGGTTATTTTCAATTCCGCCGGGTCAGAAGAAAGCCTATCCCCAACACCAGCTTGAAAATTAGAAATTTCATCAATCAAACTACCATAAGTCATTTGCGCCAATGGCAAATTGGTCAATTTCAGCGAAACAATAATTAAAGGAATGATCAGGCCTAACAGCACAACAATAGCTAAAGCACATTGCGCCCATCCCATAGACCTCACCCCACCAGGCAACAAAATACATAAAGCCAAAACCAGAACTAACAGCAAGGTAAAGTCACTTGAGAGCCCAAAAACCAAAGGCCCCATAAATTTTAAAAAGCTTAGCTCCGCAAAAGCAAATAGTAACACAGGCCCGATTAAAGCAAGAGCTGCAAGAAACCCAATAAAACGGCTACGAAATCTCACTTCAAAAAATGAAGGCAAGGTATAAACACCCGATTTCCGAATATAAGAAGCAAGAAAAAAACCAGATATTAGCAAACCGCCCAAAAGCCCAAACAAGAGGCCATACGCATCCATCCCAAGAAAAAAGATAGCACCAGTAAAGCCTGAAAGGCCGGCTCCACCAACAGAGAGTATAAATAAAACTAATCCATTTAGCCCAGCTGGAACACGCCGGCCAGAAACATAAAAATCTTCACTTTGGTTGGTCATCGTTGCCAAAGAAATAACAACAGAGAGAAAAAATGCAGCACCGGTTAAAGCATAAAGAATATACTCATCAATTATTTTCATATGCTCTAAAATAAGTAAAAACACGACAAGTCCAATAAAGACGGCCGTGAAAATTCCATAATAAACACCAAGAAGGGGGTTAACTGTTCTCTGGCGAGCATACATATCAAAAGTCTCTCTTATAAATCTTCATCAGCACCGAAATGTGCATCTATCTGATCTTGAAAACTGGTAAACCAAAAAACAATTCCAATAGAAAATAACACTAAAAATTGTCCAGTAATTAAAACACCAAGAGGAAACCCAAATAAGCGAAATTCATCAAGCAGGTGAGAAAAAATAAGACCAAATAAATTTGCAAGAAAACAGATCAAAGCTAATACAACAACCAGACGCCTTGTCGCGGCCCAATAAGGCCAAAATCTTTCATTTTCCATCATAACAAACCATCCTCAATTTAACTTGAAGGTAAAATCCAATAAGTAAAGGTCAACAATAGTTATATTCAAGACATAACAAAAGAGCATATTCTCTTTTAATATTAATCCTTTATAATTTTATATTGCCCTAAATTATCACTGCCATTTTTCTTAAAAGAATGATAAGAAAAGAGAATAAGACTGTCAGATGGCACTAATAAACCAGCAATAAAGGGAATTATATCATGGGAATGCTAGGTGAATTCAAAGAGTTTGCTCTAAAGAGTAATTTTGTAGACATGGCTACAGGTATCGTAATCGGCGGGGCTATTGGCACAGTCGTCAAATCACTTGTCTCAGATATCATTATGCCACCAATCGGCCTTGCTTTAGGCGGAATTGACTTTTCAGAACTAGCAATAAAATTGCAAGATAAAGTTGGTGATAAACCTGAAGTTGCAATTAAATACGGCTCATTCGTCAATAATCTAATCAGCTTCCTCATCATCATGGCAGCAATCTTCATGTTGATCAAAATCATCAACACCGCAAAAGCTCAGTTTGAAAAAGAAGAAGAAGAAAAAGCATCAGAGCCACCACGCAATGAAGTCTTGCTTGAAGAAATTCGCGATCTATTGAAAAAATAAATCAAAAATCGAGTTTAATTTTTTTAAAAACGCAGTTGAGGCCTCACCTGCGTTTTTAAAATAATTAAACTGGATTTTTGATTTATTTTTTCAATAGATCGCGAATTTCTTCAAGCAAAACTTCATTGCGTGGTGGCTCTGATG
>JAJFHW010000264.1 GCA_021775385.1 Hyphomicrobiales bacterium
AGTCCCTTTCAAAGTCAAACATTCGATATATTTGATCATTTACGATTGCATTATTTCGTTTGTGCTGGCTTGGCTTTTTTAATCTTTTTATGGCTTAGAAAAACAGTTTGGCTCTTGATTGCTCTTCTTGTACTTCTATTAAATGGTTCTATTATTTATTCTAGTTTTTCTAATACTAGTTCTTTAATAATAAAGCCTGATGCCAAGACGAAACTAATTAAGCTTCTGAATTATAATGCTTATTATAAAAATAAAAGCGCTAAGAAATTTCTTGATTATGTTAATCAAGAAAAACCTGACCTAATTGTTTTGGAAGAATTTGTTGGCATGAGTGAAGAGGTCGTGCAGTCATTAAAGTCCCACTATATTTATTCTGGTCCTTATCTTACTAAATCTGATGATGAAAATACCAAGCAACCAAATTATATTTTCATTTTTTCAAAATTTCCCTTTCAGTTAAAAACTTTCAAGCATTGGCAGGCAGGTGACAGTAACCCACCCATGGCTCATGTGGAACTTAACATTGGTGAAACCACGATTGATTTGATAGCTGTTCACATGCATTGGCCGTATAATGCCAAATTAAAAGCACAAGGGCTTAATTGGTTATCAGATTATCTCAAGCCACTTACAAATCCTGTTTTACTTGTCGGTGATTTTAACTTAACGCCGTACTCTGATGCTCTTTTGAAATTTTCACAGAAAAATAAGATGAAAAAATTTGGCGGGTTTGAGCGATCATGGCCATCTCAAACGGCCGATGTTTATTTTCCATTTCCCCATTTTTTAATTGATCATGTTTTTGTCCGAGACAGTGATCAATGGAAATTCCATAAACACGGGTTTTGGGTTGGTCCCAGTATTGGCTCGGATCATTTGCCCATGATGAGTAAGTTTTCAATTTCAAGGAAAGAATGATGATTCCTTACAGCATTTACAACTTCCGAAGCATCACTTCTTCAACGGAATGATCTTTTGCTTTTTTTAAGATCAAGTCTGCTCTTTGCCTTGTTGGAAGGATGTTTTCTTCCAAGTTTATATGATTGATGTTCTGCCAAATTCCTGTAGCCGTGTTGACCACTTCATCTTCATCGAGAAGAGAATATTTATGGAAATAAGATACTGGATCACGGAAGGCTGTTGCCCGTAATCTCCAAAATCTCTGAACATACCAGTCTTGAATATGATCTGTTTCAGCGTCGATATAAATAGAGATGTCGAAAAAATCTGACACAAATGGAATGCCGCTGCCATTTTTTGGCAAACGAGCTGGCTGCAAAACATTCAAACCTTCAACGATTAAAATATCAGGTCTATCTATGACCACTTGCTGATCTTCTAAAATGTCATATGCAAAGTGAGAATAAACCGGTGCTGTAACCGATGGTTTACCAGCTTTCACATCAGCTAGAAATGATAATAATTTTTTTGTGTCAAAACTTTCAGGAAAACCTTTGCGATCCATAATGTCTCGATCTTTTAAAACCTTATTTGGTAAAAGAAACCCATCAGTGGAAATAAGACCAACCATCGGGTGATCTGGCCATCTGGCCAGCAAGGCTTTCAAGACCCTCGCCGTTGTACTTTTGCCGCATGCTACAGAGCCGGCTATACCTATGATAAAGGGCATTTTTTGTTGTTTTTGCCCCAGAAAACGGTTGGTCACCATATGTAGTTCTTGGGATGCGGATACATAAAGGCTTAACAGCCTCGAAAGGGGCAGATAAATTTCTTCAACTTCTGTGGTTGATAAGCGCTCTGACAAACCGCCCAATCGCTCCACATCCTCTGGACTTAATGTCATTGGAGTGTCACGGCGTTGCTCTGCCCATTCATCGCGGTGCATGATCAAATAAGGTGATTTATCTAATTCAACAGGGTTTTGCATACCAGTTGAGCCTTTTTTTATGTTCCTTTGGTTGCCATTTCTTTACTTCAAATGCCTGCTCTATAAGTACGCCTTCAGTTTGCCCACTGGCAACCGGCGTGGCATCCGCAATAAACAACCGTCACTTTTAGCATTCCTTCAGTTGCCCACAAAGCAACCGTCATATGTTCAACTTTATTCTTGTTTCTTCTTATCATTTCGCGCGCTGGGCTTTTTCCTCATGGCCAGAGAGACCCATGCGAGATGCTAAAATTTCTTCAATTTCTTTCATCGAAATATTCTTTTGTTCTAAGAGCACCAGGAGATGATATAGCAAATCTGCTGTTTCTTCTTTAAATGCATCATCACCTTCACTAACCGCTGCAATAACAGCTTCAACGGCTTCTTCACCCATTTTCTTAGCACATTTGCCAGTTCCAGCTTCAATCAATGACTTTGTATATGATTTCTCTGCTGTAGAGCTTCTACGCTCTTTGATGGTATCACTTAGCTGTTCTAATATTGTTTTCATTGTTCTCTTTCACGGCTATTCCAAGCGCTTTTAGTGGCACTTCAGATGCCCACCAGCATCCGTGCCCAAACGCTTGGGCCTCCGAGGGGCGGTGCTAGACACCACGGGCTACACTGGCGTTTCGTCATGTCCCTCATGAGCTCCCTCTTCTTAAAGTTCGACTTTAACTTCAGGCTACCTTCTAGCAACCATATTACTATACTTCGGAACCCACTAGGCACCTGTTTTTCTGCGCTTCAGATGCCTACTTTTTGATGCGCCTTCAGGTTTCCCACTAGAAACCGGCGCTAAGCATCTGCATTTCTGCGCTTCAGATGCCCACTAAACATCCGCATTTCTGTGCTTCAGATGCCCACTAAACATCCGCATTAATGCCATCCAGGCGCATATTAATGCCTTTTTTGGCCATATAACTCTTTGCTTGGCCGATTGTATAGTCCCCAAAGTGAAAAATCGAAGCTGCAAGCACTGCGCTTGCTCCTCCTTTGGTCACTCCCTCAACCAGATGATTGAGATCGCCGACGCCACCAGATGCTATGACCGGCACGGTAACAGCATCGGAGATGGCTTTGGTGAGCGGTAGATTAAATCCTTGGCGTGTGCCGTCTCTATCCATTGATGTGAGAAGTATTTCACCGGCGCCTCTTGCCACCATGTCTTTGGCAAATTCAACAGCATCAATGCCTGTTGGTTCTCTGCCGCCATGGGTGAATATTTCCCAGCGCAATGGCTCGCCTTCTTTCGAGACAGTTTTTGCATCAATTGCTATGACTATACACTGCGCTCCAAACTTCTCTGAAGCCGCGTTTACAAAGTCACGATTATGAACGGCTGCTGTATTTATGGACACTTTATCTGCGCCTGCTTCCAGTAAGCGGCGCACGTCAGCAACTTCTCTAACTCCGCCGCCAACAGTGAGCGGCATAAAACAATTTTCAGCTGTTCTTTGCACCACATCTAATATGGTTCCGCGATTATCTGATGATGCTGTTATATCTAGAAAACAAAGCTCGTCTGCACCAGCTGCATCATAGGCTTTTGCCGCTTCTACTGGGTCACCGGCATCAATAAGATCAACAAAGTTAACACCCTTAACCACGCGGCCATCTTTGACATCAAGGCAAGGGATTACTCTTATTTTCAACATGCTTTATTCCATTTATTCTGTGTTGGGCCGCTGGTTTTACGTTTGCCTGTCCTCGCTAGCGCTGCGGGCAAGACGGGCAGTCTTTTACGTCCAGACAAGGGATACCCTAATTTTTAGTATTTTTTAGTGCTCCTTCAGTTGCCATTTTTGTGCTTCAGATGCCCATGTAACATCCGCAATAAGCAACCGTCACAATTTAGTGCCCTTTAGTTACCTTTTCTTTTTCCTACTTATCAAACATAGGGCCTGTTTTGACAAGCAAAACCAGTGATTTAGAGCACACTCTTTGTCGATATGATTAAATCAGTGGTTTTTAAGTTTTTTTCTTTGTATTCGTTACAATATGAGCCTGGTTTTCCAATGTTCTATGAACGGGGCAGCGATCGGCTATTGATAGTAATTTTTTCTCCAGTTCAGGATCCCTCAAACCTTTAATTTCAATGCGGCGTTCAAACTGGTCTATTTTACCACCTTCGCTTTGCTCGCATTCATTACAATCTTCAATGTGGATTTTACTATATTCAACTTCTACATTGATCTGACCGATCTCCAAATTTTTCAAGCTCGCATAGTTTCGAAGTGTCATGTTTGTACATGCACCCAGCGCTGCTGCTAAAAGGTTATAAGGTGTTGGGCCTGTTTCCGTACCGCCATAAGATTTAGGTTCATCTGCCATAAAGCCATGCGGCCCAGCTTGCACCCAATTTTGGAATTTACTTGCCCTTGTTTCAGAAACGCGAACGTGGCCTTCCCATTTTTGGGTTTTATCTTCTGGGCGTGGTAAGTAGCGGCTGGCCCATGTGTTGATATTGGCAGCCACATAAGCAGCGTCTTCTGGATTTGTTAGCAAGTGATCCGCTTCATCTAACGACACAAAACTTTTGGGATGTTTGGCAGCTGAGAATATTCGGCCTGCATTTTCAATCCCGACCATATTATCTGTTGGTGAATGCATGATCAAAAATGCTTTGCGTACATCTGATAGGCCTTGTGTCACATTTTGTGCTCGTAGGTCTTCTAGAAATTGCTTGCTGATGGTCAGTTCTTTACCGCCAAGTTTCACTTGTGCTGATCCATTGGCCTCAATCTCTTCAACATGATCTGCAAAATTGTGAATGACATGATCCGCATCAGCTGGGGCGGCAATGGAGATAACAACTTTTGCGCTATCAATATGTTTTGCCGCTGACAGCACTGCAGCGCCACCTAATGAGTGGCCAATGAGTAAGGAAGGTGCTTCTAATTCATCTTCCATAAATTTTGATGCTGCGATGAGGTCTTGAACATTTGAAAGGAAGTTCGTTTCCCCAAAATCTCCACCACTTGAGCCAAGCCCTGTAAAATCAAAACGAAGTACCGCAATGCCGTGACTGGCTAGAGCTTCACAGATCGTTCGTGATCCGATGAATTCCTTCGTGCAGGTAAAACAGTGGGCGTATAAAGCATAGGTTCGAATGGGCCCAATGGGTTTGTCTAGTTTGCCGGCGATTTTTTCTCCGGTACTTCCGATGAATTCGACACGTTCTGTTGTTGTTTTTAACATTAGGCAGCCCTCGCGATTTATTGTTCGTATTAGCATAGCGTTCAATTGCACGGGCTTGAAACAAATTATTTGTTATGGATTGTGATCGGCTTCTTATTTTCAATTCAAATTTCGTGTTTAAACCCAATTAGCTATTGGATTGTAAAACTGATCCATTTATCTTGGTTTTAACGTAATTGAGCGAGGGGGACTGTATGGTTAAGAAAAAACAGGGTAGTGATGATGAAATTAGCTCAGGACTGAAAACACGACAAATCTCATTACCTGCCATACAAAAGCTTGCTCAAACCATTAAAAAAGCAAGTGAAAAAAAATCTGCGCCAAAGCTTTTGCAAAGCCAAAAATTTAATCTCAAAGTTTTTGAAACTCAACTGCGCACCCTAGAAAATGCGATTGATGGAGATTTGATTACAGTTGATAATTTTTTATCACTCCCAAAGCATAGCCAAAAAGAAATTTTAACACGGCTTGAGAACATTAAGAAAAGAGCAGAAACTAAACTGCCTTTCACAAAAGAAGAAGCTGTTAAATTTGATAGCCAACCTTTTACCTGCCTGAGTGATTATGAAAAATGCAGCAAATTGAAATCCGTTTCACCGTTTTGGTGTCACTTTGCTTTTTATGTGTGCGTTATGCGAAGCATGGTGCCGTTTATGAAATAAACGGTTTGTTTCTCTCACGGCTATTCCATGAGCTGAAGCTCATGGGCCTCCGAGGGACGGTGCTAAGGCACCGAGCTTCGCTGACGCTGCGCCATGTCCCTTAGCCCGAAAAGGACTAAGCTCCTTCCTCAACATGAGAGCTTTTGCTTCAGGGTGCCCATATTTCTATGCTTCAGAGCCTTACGTTTTTCGATTGAGGTCCATAGAAAGTTAGTTGAATTTTCAGGATTTGAATTAACTCTTCAAAATCGCGAGGGCTTCGGCTGGATCGAGGCGGCCGTCGTAGAGTGCGCGGCCGGAGATGGCGCCTTCTAGGATTGCATTCTCTGGTTTTTTTAGCTCATGAATATCATCAATTGAAGCTAGGCCACCTGAGGCAATGACTGGAATGGAAACCGCTTTGGCTAGTTCGACTGTTGATTGCATATTAAGGCCTGCCAAGATGCCGTCTCTTGCGATGTCTGTATAAATAATCGCTGCAACGCCTGCATTTTCAAACTTTTTTGCCAGCTCTATGACACTGAGTTCAGAAACTTCGGCCCAGCCTTCTACAGCGACGAACCCGTCTTTCGCATCAATGCCGACAGCTATTTGGCCCGGGAATTTTTTGCAAGCTTCAATCACCAGCTCAGGATCTTTCACAGCGACCGTGCCGAGGATAACGCGGCTGATGCCTTTACCCAACCACATCTCAATGGTTTTTAAATCTCTAATACCACCGCCCAACTGGGTTGGCATTTTGATCGCCGCCAAGATCTCATCGACAGCGTCGCCGTTTACTGGTTCACCTGCAAATGCACCATTCAGATCAACAATGTGGAGATAATCAAAGCCTTGGTCTTCAAACTGTTTGGCTTGGTTTGCCGGGCTTTCGTTAAACACAGTTGCCTGGTCCATCTCGCCTTTAATCAAGCGCACACAGTTTCCATCTTTAAGATCAATCGCAGGGAACAAAATCATAGCAGGCTAGGCTTTCTTAATATGCTTCAGTTGCAGTTCTTAGAGTGCCTTCAGGTTGCCCACCAGCAACCGGCTAAACAACCGCATATTTTGAGTTATTATTTTAGGCTTAGTTCTTAACTGGGATTTCATTAGGAAGCAATAAGTTATGAAAATTATTCGTCATTCCGGGCTTGACCCGGGATCCATCTAACCTTTTGCTTTTAAATTTTGATTGTATAATCCACTAACGCCTTGGCTATTGGATCTTTGGAATACCTAAATAGTTCGTGTGTGCCGCTGTGGATCCTGGGTCAAGCCCAGGATGACGGTGGAAGGATTGAGATTTAAGGCTTCCATCCCAAGAAATTGCTGATCAGTTTTAGTCCCAGCGTCTGTGATTTTTCTGGGTGGAACTGGGTGCCGATCATATTGTCTCTGGCGATCATGGCGGTGATTTCTCCGCCGTAGTCTGTAGTGGCTAAGATGTGCGCTGGGTTTTCTGGGATGAAATGATAGCTATGGACAAAATAGGCGTGTAGGCCATCTTCACCTGTTTTAATGTCTTTTAGAATTGGGTGGGTAATAGAAGAATCTAAAGTCACCCTGTCAGCGTTAGCTGACACAGCCCCGGTTGCTGGTGGGCAACTGAAGGGGCGTACAGAGAGCGTGTTCCAGCCCATGTGGGGAATTTTTAGGGAACTATCTTTTGGCTCTATGGCTTCGACGAGACCTGGGATCCAGTTTAAGCCATTTGAGATTTTATGCTCATGGCCTTCGGTGCTCATTAGCTGCATGCCAACGCAGATACCGAAAAAGGGACGGCCCTTTTCAATCACCGCTTCTTCAAGAGCGTCTTTCAAACCATTAATGGCTTCAAGCCCGCTTAAACAATCTGCATAAGCGCCGACACCGGGTAAGACGATATGATCCGCTTTGGCTATGTCATCTGGGTTATTAGTGAGGGTGATTGTTTTATTTAAACCGCTCTC
>JAJFHW010000265.1 GCA_021775385.1 Hyphomicrobiales bacterium
AAAAGAGGCAGTCCGTACTGCCAGTGCTTCATAGTCGCTCCAGCAAATCGCCAAGAATGACTCATTCCCGCTACTCCCATGCTATTTCTACAACGTTCTCTACCAACTCAGTCATATCGTTCGGATTACTGTTCACTGTCCCCCATCAAGGCTTATGGAACAGATTAAGGTATTTACATAAGGGAGTGTTTTAGCTCATCGTAACCACGAAGGAGTGGAAGATGAGAGATAGACCAACACGCCATCAGAATGCTGCAGAGCGTAGTGTTAAAGACATACGCCGCAAAACACGCAAGCGTTATTCATCTGAAGAGAAAATCCGGATTGTCTTAGCGGGCCTTAGAGGTGAGGACAGCATCGCTGAACTCTGTCGCCAGGAAGGCATATCTCAAGGGCTCTATTACAGTTGGTCAAAAGACTTTCTCGAAGCCGGTAAGAAGAGGCTGGCCGGGGATGTGACTCGTGAAGCCAACACAACCGAAGTTAAAGATCTTCGCAGGGAAGCGAGAGATCTCAAAGAAGTCGTTGCAGAGCAAGCCCTTGAGTTGCGCCTCCTCAAAAAAAGCATGATCGGGGATGGGGAGGATATCGAATGAGATACCCTGCATCTGAGAAGCTTGAGATCATCCTTCTGGTTGAACAATCACATCTGTCAGCCAAACAAACCCTAGACAAGCTTGGCATTCCAAGAACCACCTTCTATCGTTGGTATGATAAATATCAGGGTGGCGGTATCGAGGCACTTGATGATCTGACTCCAAAGCCAAGACATATTTGGAACCGTATTCCTGATAATATTAGAGACCAGATCATTGACCTGGCATTAGAAGAACCTCAGCTCTCACCACGAGAGCTCGCGGTAAGGTTCACTGATACACGACGTTATTTTGTATCTGAAGCGTCTGTCTATCGCCTTTTGAAGGCTCATGATCTCATTACTAGTCCAGATTTTGTGGTCATCAAAGCCGCCAATGAGTTCAAGGATAAAACCACAGCTATAAACCAAATGTGGCAGACAGACTTTACTTATCTCAAAGTTCTAGGCTGGGGGTGGTTCTATCTAAGTACAATCCTTGATGACTTCTCACGTTACATTATCGCCTGGAAACTTTGTACCACCATGAAGACAAGTGATGTGACAGATACTTTAGAGTTAGCACTGCAGGCATCTGGGTGTGATCAAATCCATGTTCTTCACAAACCCCGATTACTCTCGGATAACGGGGCTTCATATGTCTCTGGGGAACTCGCTGAATGGCTCTCAGACAAGAAAATGGATCATGTGCGAGGCGCTCCTTATCATCCACAAACTCAAGGAAAGATCGAACGCTGGCATCAAACTTTGAAGAACCGTATTCTGCTTGAAAACTACTTTTTGCCAGGGGATCTGAAGGCTCAAATTGGAAAGTTTGTCGACCACTACAACCATCACAGATACCACGAGAGTCTGAATAACCTTACACCCTCTGATGTCTATTTTGGACGAGCACAATCAATTTTACAGAAAAGGGAAAGGATTAAACTGAAAACCATTGAAACAAGACGCTTGCAACATCGCAATGCGGCTGCTTAATATTAACCAACAGATGAGCTAAAGACTTTCTTAAATTAGGCTCTAATCAGTCCCATTTTATTTGATGACGGACATGTTCTCATTCTTATGAGTATCAGAAAACCAACACAAGTGGAATATCTTTATCTCGATTTTGACGGCTTCTTTGCCTCGGTCGAACAACAGGCCAAGCCGCGCTTACGCGGCAAGCCCGTTGGCGTTGTGCCGTTTGATACCACCGATTTTACCTCTGTCATTGCGTGTTCCAAAGAAGCCAAGGCACGGGGCGTTAAAAACGTCATGCCGATCAGGGAAGCAAAGAAACTTTGCCATGATCTTATTCTTGTGCCGCAAAGCCCCGACCTGTATCGCCGCGCTCACCTCGCCCTTGTGAATGAAATCTCCTCTGTCATTCCAATAGAAGCCATTAAATCCATTGATGAACTCACCTGTAAATTAGATCGAGGCGATCAAAAAGACCCGATCAAAACCGCCCGTAAAATCAAAGAGTGCATCCATGACAATATCGGGTCACATATCACTTGTTCGATCGGGCTTGCAGCAAATCGTCACCTTGCAAAAATCGCCTGTAAAATGGATAAGCCCAACGGCATTACCATTTGGCGGCCGGAAGATATGCCGACCCCGCTTTTAAGCGTGCCCTTTGATGATATCGCCGGAATTGGTGAGGCGATGAAGCGGCGTTTATTTAACGCCGGCATCTTCACCACCGAACAACTCTTGAAAACCAGCCCTAAACAAATGCACCATTTGTGGCGCAATGTTACAGGGGAACGTCTTTGGTATGCCCTGCATGGCTACGAAGTCAAAGCCCTGCACTCAAAACGCGGCATGTTCGGCCATAGCCGCGTCTTGCCGCCTGAAAGCCGCAACAAGGTTGCGGCCAAGGCGTGCGCCCGTCTGCTTTTGGTCAAAGCGGCGCGGCGCATGCGCCGTGAGGGATATTTTGCAACAAAGCTTTGGCTGCATTTTTCTTTAAAGCTTAATCCGAAGCTCACACGCAGCTATTCGGGGGAATTGAGCTTTCCATCCGCCCAAGATGATCAAGCCTGTCTCACGGCTCTTAATCAGCTTTGGGAGCAAACTATTACCCTCATGCCGCGTTACGGCCGCATACTAAGCATTGGCGTATCGCTCTATAATTTAGAGCGTGCTTCCGGCCGCCAGCTCGATCTATTCATCAATGATGATGAACTGCGCCGCAAATGGGAAAGCATCAATCACGCCGTTGATCAGCTCAATATCAAATACGGCAAAACCATTGTCAGCATTGGTTCATGGAAACCGCCCGAAGGCGGTTATGCAGGGGGCAAGATTGCTTACACAAGAATACCAAGCGCGGAGGATTTTTGGTAATGAGCTGGAAACATAAATATCAAATTGCAGATTTGCCACCTCATCAAATGGTTGGCTTGGTCTGTAAGACTTGCAATCTTTCGCAACCAAAAACAGTTGCGGAGCTGGTCGCTTTAACCGATCCCCAATATTATATGAATGAGGTTGAAAACGCGCTTGTTTGCCGCACATGGAATTGCAAAGGCAAACTTCGCATGGAGCTTTCACACGATATAATCGTGGAAGGGTTTCAAGGGGGGCTTACCTAAAGCTATTTGCAAAATTTTCCACATACTTCTACCTTTTGACAAAAAACTTGAGGTGGGTCATCTGCAGTACGTAGACACTCGGTTTCTTTCCAACAATGTCTTTCACATTCTGGCATTCCTCCAGCTTGTTTAAATTGCAATTTCTTTGTGGGGAAGGTGAATCTATAGTTTCCAACCGGTTTGTCTTTTAATATTTTTCGTATCATCTCAGAAAGATCGATAGTAGTTACTACGCTTCCATCGGTAGATTTAGCGAATAGATTGCTTGAGAGGGACAAGTTAAAAATAAGAGTTAAAATTACAAAGTGTATTTTCATTTTGAACCTCATCGAAAAGATTAAAATTACTGTCATTTAGTGTACATGAAATAAAATTTCTTGGCAAAAATGGCTATAATACGCATATGGAGCTTTTACACTATATCATTGTCGAAAGATTTTAGAGGGGGCTTACCTAGACAGATAAACGTTATTTTCTTTTGGCTTTTGCGGCTTTCTTTTTATCGTTCCTCAACTCTGCTTCAATCAATTGCCGGATTAATTCATTCATAGAAACTTCCCTATGGATGGCGCCAATTTTAAGCTTTTTATGCTGATCCTCCCCCAGTGAATTGGTCTAGAAATGGCGCAGCCATTACACCTTCTTTATTAACCAAAATATGCTGCTTTACTTGAGAAACAAACAAGACGTCGGCTTTGGGGAACTTATTTTTTTCTAAAAATTGAAGACTATTTCGAGGGCCTTTTACCAATAATTTTTTAAATTTTGCCGCGAGTAAAAATAGGTTAAAACGTGCCGCATTATCGCTTTTCTGCTTATGATTTTTACCAGTGGTGCCTCCATATTTTCTCTTGTAATTTATAGCAAAACGAATAACTGGCCAAATATCCAAGCCCAAATATCTGAAAATAATATGCTGACGCTTACTCTCTATCCTCTTGATTGTGTTTGATAATTTTTTTTGACTAATCATTCTTATTTATTTAAACATCCTAAATGGGTTTTATGGAATTAAATTATACAACTCTCTAATCAGGATCAAAATGCCAGACTATCTTTCAAAAAAACGTTCCCTTACCAAACTTTATCTTAAGTGCATAGGCCTGCCATTTTCAGATTTCGATCTGCAGCTTTCTTTAAATAAATTTGCCACCTCTGAATAGAT
>JAJFHW010000266.1 GCA_021775385.1 Hyphomicrobiales bacterium
AAACAATAAAAAGAAAAAAGATCTAAAAGGTAGCCCTTTAGATAAAAATAAGTCGAATGACCGCCTTGGTTCTTTGATGAAAAACCCTGAAACGTCATCACCTATATTGGGTAAGGAACCAGAGATAACGGGTAATATTGGTGAAACGGGTGTTAAGCAGGACCAACCTTTAGAGCCGTCACTTTTAGATGGAGGAGGAGTGAAGCTTGGTATGCCACCAGCTTTGATCGGTCCTTATTCTTTAAGATTAGCTGCTTCACGTGGAGATGTACGTGCTGAATATGAAGTTGCTCGTCGGTTTAGTTACGGTCTTGGTGTTCCGAAAGATCCCGAACAAGCTGTGAAATGGTATATGCAGGGGGCTTCAAAAGGGTTTGCTCCTTCACAATATCGGTTAGCGACTTATTATGAGCGTGGTCGGGGAATTGAAAAGAATTTAGGACGAGCAAAAATTTGGTATCAACGAGCTGCAATGCTTGGCAATGTTAAAGCTATGCATAATTTGGCTGTGATCAGTACAGCGCTTGATAAAGAAGACACAGATTATAAAGCTGCTATTTATTGGTTTAAACAAGCGGCTAATCGTAATTTGGCCGATAGCCAATTTAATTTAGCTATTCTTTATCAAAATGGTGTTGGTCTTTCAAAGAATAATCTGGAGGCCTACAAGTGGTTTTCATTAGCCGCCCGTCAAGGTGATGTTGATGCAGCTTCGCGAAGAGATTTGCTTGAGAAAAAATTGAAAAAAGATGAATTACATAAGGCAAGCAAATTATTGCAAAACTGGAGAGCTGTTACTATAGATTCTAAGGCTAATGATGTTGGGCGTATTTCTTCTCATATAACAAGCACTATGTCTCATGCTCATGAAACTGTTTCACGCTCTCGTGTGTTAACGGCGCAGATTTTACTTCGTAAACTGGGGTATGGTCTGAAGAATGCGGATGGGGCCATGAATGAAGAAACTATTCGCGCGGTTAAGAAGTTTGAAAAAGCTAAGGGACTGCCAATAACTGGTAAGATTAGTCCTGACTTAATTCAGAAATTAAATAAGGCTTCTCTTTAAAATCTGAGGTTTTTCTCATGCTTGTCTTTTTTTGTATGTTCTGCATTTAAGGATTATTGGGCTTTGTAATTGACGTCCAATAAATTGACAGCCAAAATAAGTTTTGAAGAAGCTATTTATTCTCTTTCTTTATTCATATATAAAGCTTTTTTTATATATGAAGAAAATTGAATATTCTTTTTTGCTACATTCAGTTTTATTAGATTCTATGTCATTTTCATTTTGGCACTTCATGTCATTCTTATTTTGACTAAAAGATTTTACGAGCCGCAATCAATGTAAATTTGATGGCGTTCTGTTTTATTTTCATTTTACTAGATAGTTCTACTGAAAGTAGAGCCTTCAAGTGAATTCATCAAAACTAAGATGTACTAGGTTCATTTGGGTGTGGTGTAGAGTTTTAAGTTTATAGTGCCACTGTTGGGATTTGTTCGCCGATGCAAGTTTATTTGCCGATAGCTGAAATCTCCGTCAATGTTTTTGCAATTTTTGCGATGGGGGGAGCGGTAGGTTTCCTTTCTGGCCTGTTTGGGGTTGGAGGGGGGTTTCTTATGACGCCCTTATTGATCTTTACTGGCATTCCACCAACTGTTGCTGTTGCAACGGGAGCTAACCAAATTGTTGCGTCCTCAATTTCAGGAGCTTTGGCGCAATGGAAGCGTGGCAATGTTGATGTAAAGCTTGGTACTGTTTTGTTAATCGGGGGCATTGTTGGCTCGTTTATAGGCGTTGAGCTCGTACGTTGGCTCCGTTCTGTTGGCCAAATTGATCTGATTATATCATTAGCTTATGTGACGTTTCTCGGTGTTATTGGTGGGTTGATGATGCTTGAGAGCTTGAACGCAATGCGGCGTTCAAAGTTAGATATTGGTCACAAGCGAAATAAATCCAGGCATAACTGGATCCATGGTTTGCCGTTTAAGATGCGTTTTCATCGCTCCAAATTATTTATCAGTGCTCTACCACCTTTGATATTAGGTTTATTGGTTGGCTTACTTGTTGCCCTCATGGGAGTTGGCGGTGGCTTTATTATCGTACCAGCAATGATTTATTTGTTGCGAATTCCTACAAATATTGTTGTCGGAAC
The DNA here is from genome assembly GCA_021775385.1 of Hyphomicrobiales bacterium. GTDB lineage: Bacteria > Pseudomonadota > Alphaproteobacteria > Rhizobiales > HXMU1428-3 > HXMU1428-3. Next base: position 2,154 of record JAJFHW010000266.1, read on the forward strand.
GTCTCTTTTCCAGATTGTTTTTGTGACGGCAATTGTCACTATTCTTCATTCAACCTCTAATCAAACAGTTGATGTGGTTCTGGCACTTCTTTTGATGATTGGTGGTGTGATAGGAGCGCAATTTGGTGTTCGTGTTGGTCAGCATTTGCGAGGTGAACATATGAGGGCCTTGCTTGGATTTATGGTTCTGGCTGTTTGTTTGAGAATGCTAGTTGATTTGATTGTAGAGCCTGATGAACTTTATTCTGTTTCTCAGATGTTAGGGAGCTTGAAATGATCAGGAACTCTTACATAGCTGATAATTGTTCGTCTCGTATTTTTGGCATTTTCTTATTTTGCCTTACTTTGGTTTATTTAGTTCCAGCTGTTAAAGCTGCGGATGGGGTCATTACTGACCTTACGTCTGATAAAGTTCCAATTGAATGGAACTTTACTGGCGCTAATATTTTTCTTTTTGGTGCCATTGAAGGTGAGATCAGGGCTGATAACAAGCCAGATGTTATTGTGGTCGTGCGAGGCCCTAAAAAGGGACTTGTGGCTCGTAAAAAAGAAAGAGTGGCTGGCATTTGGGTGAATAAAAACCCAAATAAAGTAAGTTCTGTTCCACTTTATTACTCTGTTGCTAGCTCGCGGCCGTTGCTGGATATAGCCCCTGCTTCACTTCTTGATAGTTTGGGTATTGGTTTCCAATCTTTAGTTAGTAAGCTCTCGCGTAATATTGATGTTGAAGACAGTAATGTTGCTGAACAATATTCTGAGGCTGTTGTTCGGATTATGGAAAAACAAGGGCTGTATAAATCTGGTGCAAGCGGTGTAAAAATTGTTGGTGACAGATTGTTTCAGGTGAATATTAAATTGGATGCGAATGTGCCCTCTGGTGATTTTTATGCAGATGTATATTTGTTCAGGGGGGGGAAGCTTTTGGGGCGGCGAATTACACCTATTACTATTCATAAATCTGGTTTTGAACGCCTCATCTATAATTTCGCTTATGAACATCCGTTTTTCTATGGAGTTTTTGCAGTGATTTTAGCTGTCATTGCAGGTCTAACCGCAACAGCCCTCTTCAAACAAGACTAATGGGCTAACCCGTATTTATAAGCCGTATCTTCAGATGCCCATTCTTGTGAGACGCCTTCAGATTGCCCACAAGCAACCGGCATGGCATCCGCATTAATTAATATCCGTGGCTATTCACAGAATTTGTATTTCACTTTTAGGCGGAACGTTCTTTGATATTTGTGGCTGCTATTTCAGCAGTAGCATGATGGATCATCATACTACTATTTTTCCTTGTCGATGCTACTTTATCCCCAAGGACCACCGAATTTATCTTTTTTCTTAGCTTGATTGTTATTTGGTTGCGGATCCCAGGGTCCGGGCTCATGATTTGATGTTTCTGGATTTGAAGTGTTTGAGCTTGCTAAATTATCAGAGAATAAATCAAATTTATCCGATGATTGATGTGAAGAAAAACCCATAGGTTGACCTGTTGGAGCATCTAGCTGCCCCCAATCTTCAGCCAAGTTTTCTAGAGCCTGGATACGGTTTTCTGTGTCTGGGTGGGTTGAGAATAAGTTATCCATTTTCTGGCCACTTAGCGGATTGATAATGAACATGTGGGCAGCGGCTGGGTTGTCTTCAGCTTCTGGGAAAGGTGTGCGGCCAGCGGCTACAGCGATTTTATAGAGCGCTGAAGAGAGCCATAAGGGGCGTTGACAAATTTCAGCCCCTATTTTATCGGCTTCATATTCTCTTGTGCGGCTAATGGCCATTTGAACTAAACCAGCGGCCATGGGGGCTAAGAACATCATTGCAATGGAAGCGATCATACCAGGGCCATTTTCGCGCCTTCCGCCAAAGAACATACCGAAATTCGCTATCATTGAAATGGCGCCGGCAAAGGTTGCCGTGATTGTCATGATAAGAGTATCGCGGTTTTTAATGTGGGCGAATTCGTGGGCCATTACGCCTGCTACTTCTTCCTTTGTTAAAACATCAAGAAGGCCAGTTGTGGCTGCGACTGCGGCATTGTCTGGATTGCGTCCCGTGGCAAAGGCATTGGGTTGCTCTGTATGGATGACATAAACCGCTGGCATTGGTAAGTCTGCATTCATAGCCAGTTGCTCGACGATGCTGTAGAACTCTGGAGCTGATTGTCGGTCTACTTCAACGGCATTGTGCATTGAGAGAACCATTTTGTCAGATTTCCAATAACTAAATAGGTTCATTGCAACAGCAATGGCAAAAGCAATGAGCATTCCTGTCTGGCCGCCCATTATGGCGCCAATAGTTGTAAACAGGGCTGTCATTACAGCAAGAAGTAATGCGGTTTTGACGTAACTCATTTTCAGTCTCTTTCTCTTTTATCTGGCGCTTCAGATGCCCACTAAGCATCCGCGCTATTTTGCGCTTCAGGTCGCGCTCTTTTAGTGCTCCTTCGGTTGCCCACAAGCAACCGTCGCAGGTACCCCTTTAGGTTACGATTTTTTGCTTCAGATGCCCATATTTTTAATGGGCTTTTAGGTTTCCTACCAGCAACCGGCTCGTAGCAACCGTGCTTTTTAGTTTGCGCATTAGGGCTTGTTGATGTTCTTGGCATAAAATTTTTCTAGAGTCTAAACCCTAATAAAAGGATCTTATGCCATGATTTAATTTATACTATACTAGAAGTTTGAAATTAATATGGGTACGAGACGTTTAACTCGCAAGGGTAAAGAGATTAGTTTATGAATGAAAATAGAGATAAAAAGAAGCTTTCACCAGTTGCTCTTCGAGCTTTAGAAGAGGCGGAGACACGTAAAAGTAAGCAAAAACAAGCTGAAAGCCCTAAAGAAATTGGTGGGCGAGATGGGCCTGATCCTGTTCGTTTTGGAGATTGGGAAA
>JAJFHW010000267.1 GCA_021775385.1 Hyphomicrobiales bacterium
GCTAGTGATAGCCGTCGTGTTTTGTGACTTTGCCTCTGAAGATCCAGTATACATAGGCTGTGTAGCCTAAGATGATCGGGAGTAAAGCCAGTGTTCCGTAGAGTAAGAATGAGAGGCTTTCCGGTGGGTTTGCTGCTTGCCAAATTGTGAAGTGACGCGGCACAATATAAGGGAACATACTAATTGCAAATCCGACATATGAGAGAATGAAGAGCCCTAATGTTGAGAGGAAGGGGAAATATTCATGTTTTCCTTTAATCGATGTGAATAGTGCAGCCCAACAACCTAGGACTAAAATAGGCACGGGGGCGACAAAAGCTATGTTTGGCCAAGAGAACCACCGCTCTGCAATATCTGTATCGAGAAATGGTGTCCAGAGACTGACAAGCCCCACAAAGCCAAAAACAATAGCCGCGATGGGCATTGCCAGCCTGTAAAGGTCATGTTGTAGTTCGCCTTCAGTTTTCATGATGAGCCAACAGGCTCCTAGAAGTGCGTAAGCTGCAACGACAGCGAGACCGACTGTTGCTGAAAAAGGTGTGAACCAATCAAACCAACCGCCACTATAGTTTCGGCCAGTAATTTCAATGCCCTGGATGAAAGCGCCAAGTATAACGCCTTGGCAAAAAGCCGCGACAGTAGAGCCAGCTGCAAATGACCATTCCCACCAATGGCGATCGTCATCATTTGCCCGTGCGCAGAATTCAAAGGCAACTCCTCTGAATATCAACCCTAATAACATTGCAATGATAGGGGCATAAAAGGCGGGGAGTAATGTTGCGTAGGCTAAGGGGAAGGCGGCAAAGAGGCCACCGCCGCCAAGGATGAGCCATGTTTCATTGCCATCCCAAACGGGGGCAATTGTATTCATCATGACATCTCTATCTTCTCTTTCTTTGAAAAGAGGAAAGAGAATGCCAACTCCTAAGTCAAATCCATCGAGTACAACATAAAGCAATATTGCTACTGCGATGAGGATTGCCCATACAAAGGCGAGATCAAATACCATGTGTTTTTTTCCTCATTAATGCTGTGTTTGGGCATCTTGTGCCGGATTAATATTCATTTGGCGAAGGATGTAAATAATCCCGGGGGTAAAGACGAGAAAATAGACAAATACGAGCGCTATGAGTGAGCCCCAAATGCCTGGTGAGGCGATGGGTGAGACGCTATCGGAAGTTCGAAGGATGCCATAGACCGTATAGGGTTGACGGCCGACTTCGGTGACGAACCAACCTGCTAGCAGCGCGACAAGTCCTGTTGGTCCCATTAGTAAGCAGGCTTTGTGATACAGAGATTGTGTATAGAGGCGCCCTCTTAGGCGTAAAATTAACCCAACCAAACCAATACCAATCATGGCCATGCCAATGCCGACCATTATTCTAAAGCTCCAAAAAACTATGGGAACATTTGGCCAGTCTTTTTTGGGCCATTCGCTTAAGCCTTTAACTTCTTCATCCCAACCATGTTTGAGGATCATGCTGCCAAGTTTTGGAATTTCAAGGGCATAGTCAACTTTACCAGTTTCCATATTGGGCAAGCCAAAGAGAATAAGGGGGGCTCCTTTTTGCGTATGGAAGTGTCCTTCCATGGCGGCAACTTTAGCTGGTTGGTGCTCAATGGTATTCAGGCCATGCATATCACCAGCGATAAGCTGAATTGGAGCGACTATGGTGGCCATCCAAATTGCTAGTGAGAACATTGTTCGGGCGTGTTTGTTTGCACTATCTTTTAAGAGATGGAAGGCTGCAACACTGCCAACAATGAATGAAGTTGTGAGGTAGGCTGCTAGAACCATATGAACCAGGCGGTAAGGGAAGGAGGGGTTAAAGATAACTGCGAACCAGTCGACGGGAATAAATTGACCAACCTCGTTAAAGCTATATCCGGCAGGAGTTTGCATCCAGCTATTTACCGAGAGGATCCAGAAGGCGGAGAAGAGTGTACCTATGGCAACGAGAGCGGTTGCTGTGAAGTGTAACCCTTTGCCGACTTTGTCCATGCCAAAGAGCATGATGCCTAAGAAACCAGCTTCGAGAAAAAAGGCGCTTAAAACTTCATATCCTAGAAGAGGGCCTAAAACGGGGCCAGTTTTATCTGAGAAGACACTCCAGTTGGTGCCAAATTGATATGACATAACAAGGCCTGAGACGACGCCCATCCCGAAGGCTATGGCGAAGATTTTTTTCCAATAATGAAAAAGGTCAATGTAGATGTCTTTTCCTGTGATTAACCACAAGGCTTCTAGCACCGCTAAAAAGCTGGCAAGGCCAATGGAAAAGGCTGGGAAAATAATGTGAAAGGCAATTGTAAAGGCGAATTGGATACGGGCTAATAAAACAGCGTCAAAATATTCGAGCATGCTTTCTTCCTTGGATTGCTGATTTGTATCTCTTTTATTGCCTTAGTATAGGTTGAATTCACATGCGACCAAATGACTTTTTTTGCTTCAGTTGCCCACCAACAACCGTATTTTTGCTTCAGTTACCCACCAACAACCGCATTTTTGCTACAGTTGCTCATCAGCAACCGCATTTTTGTTTCACTTGCTTATTAGCAACCGCAAAATTTTAAGATTGCTAGGTTTTGGTAGAATGTTTTTAGTGCATTCATTGGACTAAGGTTTAGGTTTTTGTTTGAAAAGTATAATTCATAGAAATTTTTGACCGTAGGGACTAAATTTTCGAATTTAAGAGCGGTTTTGGCAACGCTTGATTTTAAATTGCTCTCTTATCTCTCTCTAAACCGCAAACACCTTGACGATGGTTTCGCTGCAAGTTAGTCGTGTTTTATCAATTATCGTTAATTAAACGAGCGAAACCTCTGTTTAGTCTCTCGTTTTGCGTAATATAGGGGACATGAAAATGGCACAAACTAAAGGGCAGACCCAGGCACATACTCAGGCCGTTATAAAAGAAAAACGAACTGAATTTTCTGGATGGGGGCGTGTTGTTGACTATTTCTTTGGTCGAAACTCTCTTATCGGTATTGCTTCTTTAATGCTGCTTGTTATTTCAGGTTATGCGACCTGGAGCGGGATGAGTGACTTTATCTTAGGTGTTCAGTCAAGTGGTGTTTCACAAGGGCGGACAATGCCAGGCGGGCTTTCAGTTTCTAATGAAGCCCTGGTGATTTCTATTGTTGTAGCCTTGACCTTTCTTATGT
>JAJFHW010000268.1 GCA_021775385.1 Hyphomicrobiales bacterium
TCTTTATGCTGCGAAGAAAAAGGGTAAAAATTGTTTCGAATATTACAAACCAGAATATAGCAGCAACGTAGAAAGTCAGTTCGCTCTAACTAATCTACTGCGTAAAGCTTTGGTTAAAAATCAATTCGAGATCCATTATCAATCAAAGAACAAGGCCAAATCTCATGAAGTTATTGGCTACGAAGCTTTAATAAGATGGAAATTAGATGACGGCGTTCTAGTTAGCCCTGGTCAATTCATACCGGTCGCTGAAGATTCAGGTATGATCACTGAAATCGGCAAATGGGTTATAGAAGAAGTCATTAATCAAACCCAAATATGGCTAGACACAGGGTTTCATTTTGGAAGAGTTGCTATCAACATATCTGGCCGCCAATTGTCAGATGAGAACTTTGTTGAATGGGTTAAAAACCTCATCAATAAAACGAAGGCTAATCCAGAACATTATGAACTAGAAATTACAGAAACCTGGTTAATCGAAGATCCAGATAAATCGGCTAAAGTTCTAAGTCAACTCCACGACCTAGGCTTCCACTTATCAATTGATGATTTCGGCGTAGCACACTCATCCCTCAATTATCTAAAATGCTTTCCTGTCGATACAATCAAAATTGATAGGTCCTTCACAAGAGATATTTTAACAAGCCAAGAAAGCATGGCCATCGTTTCAGCGATTATTGCTATCGGTAACAATCTAAATCTCAACATTCTGGCTGAAGGTGTCGAAACTGAAGAACAACTAACAAAATTGGAAGCAGCGGGCTGTAACGAAATTCAAGGATTTTATTTTTCAAAACCTCAACCCGTTTCGGTACTAGAGGCTAACCACCACTCGGCACCTACAGAGTTAAACAAATACAAGAAGTTTCGCTCAATCACCGCATAAACTGCCAATCATCAAGCAAATTAGCCACGTACGGTCTTGTCAATTGAAACGTCAAGCCCGTTCACCGAACGCTTAGAAGAAAACTCAGCATAATTGCGATTCATCAGATCTTATCTGAACGTTTTTTTTTTTCAAAAATTATTCAATCAAAAAAATTAATCCCGGAGAAAAATTTCATTAATTTCTATAATGTTCTTATACTAAAAGAAGAAAGACTTAGGTTTATTACTTGTCATTTTTATAATAAAAATAAGTATCACCACATAGCAAAATAAAACTGGACCATATAAAGTCTATAAACTAATTTATAGATAATAAAGAAAAAACAAGCTCTCAAAAGGTCAATACTTTAATAAAATGAATTTTGACACAACAAAACTCGACGCAACCGGGAAAGTTGTTTTAGATCATATATATGATCAAGAAACCCCTCTTCACTTCTACAACGCCTTATCAAAATTTGAATATAACATCCCTTCAGAAGCTAATCCTGTTTTTGAAAAACTAATTTCATTCATACAAAAAATGAAATCGGATGAAAAACTCAAACTCATAGATTTGGGATGTTCATACGGTGTCAATGGGGCACTGCTAAAATCCAAAAGATCTCTGAACGACCTTCTCAATCGCTACAAAACCGATGAGTTAAGAAATTCATCATCAAATGAGTTAATAGAGAAAGACAAAAGCTGGTACAAAATTCAGAACGAATTAATCACCATTGTCGGAGCAGATGTCTCAGAGCTCGCCTTAAACTATGCTTTAAAAACGAACCTCATAGACAATAAGCTTTGTGGTAACTTTGAAAAAAGATCCATCACAGATACAGAAACAAAAGTCATTGAAAAATCAGATTTAATTATTTCAACAGGCTGTATTGGTTATGTCGGACATCAAACAATAATAGAGTTATTAAACTCACTTGCACCCAAACAACCAATTATGGCTCACTTTGTTTTAAGAACCATCTCATTTAAAAAAATTGAACAAGAAATTTTAAAAGTCGGTTATAAAACCTACAAATCAAAAATGGCATTCCGCCAAAGAGACTTCGCCTCAAAAGAAGAAAAAGCAAGCACTCTAAAGCGCCTCAAAGAAATGAACCTTAAACCTGAAAACTATGAAACCGAGGGAAGTTATTATGCTCACCTCTATATTTCACTACCTTCAGGAATTGAATTTTCATCACTCCCTGAAGGTATAAAATCTTATTATTAAATACTGAACTAGTCCTAATCAAATTTACTTTGCAGTAAATTTGAAAGCTCCGTCAAAGCCAAGTCATAATGTTTGATGAAATTCTCAAGCGCCTGTTCTTCACCCTGTGCCGTGCTTAAATAGCAATTGATCACATCATTACGGACCAAATAACCAACACCAATACACCCAGGACCCGTTGAGCCAAATCCGAAATACAAAATTGTCGGCGAAGGAGCTGAACTTGTACTCAAACTATCCTGCCGCATTTTAATCCAACCAGGGCTTTCAAATAATTTCAATGCCTCAGCACACTCTGATTTGGAGAGCTTACCGCCTAGGATTTTTCCAAGAACGCCGCCAGTAAATAACTCAGGGTTTCTGTTATATATATTTAACAATTCCCATAAATGTTGTTCAGGAGCTTGCCCAGTCTGACATTGTTTAGCCCGCTCAACATGTTTTGAAGCCGCCTCTTTAAACGCGTTTATTTTTTCTTCAGTCGTCGCACTAGTACTTTCTATAGTTTCAACAAACTTGAAAACCTCAGGTGTAACAGTACGCATAGCCTCAGTCCGGCCCCGACAATATTGTCGTGTAGCAATGGATTCATAGGTGGCCCCAATAAACTTCTTAGTTCGATAATGCGCCAATTGCATAGCACATTGTGCAAATGCATCAGGAGACATCCCTAAAGACTTAATGTGCTTGCCACCCCACTCAGGCAAATCATATGAGCGTGTAATTGTAGTTTGCCTTAAATTTTTAAAATCTGTCGACGCTTTAGTTACAATCTCTTCAAGCTCAGCAGTTAAAGTAAATTCAAGCCTCTTAAATAAAGGAAGTCCCTGAGTTACGGCACCAGATTGGGCATCTAGATTCGAGAGGTCACTTTCCAAAATCGTATCAACAAAATTGAGAATGGTAGTCCCATCCAAACCACAATGCTCAATATTAATTCCAGCCATTCCGTTTTTAAAAACAATGAGTTGCAAGGCAGTATCATACCAACGATTACCAGGCCCACCATGTAAAAGGTCATCGCAAGCTGCCAAGTCACTTTCGGGCTCAACATCATCTAGATTGATAGAAAAAAGAGCCGTTTCAATAAGATCTAAATTGGTTTGATTTTGCGATGAGGCAGATTTAAGAAGCTCCCGTGCCCCTGCCCACTCGGCCCTTCGCATAGTAGTCAGATGTCCAACAGAAGTCCCATCACGCTCTCCAACACTAGCATCAATTATAGCAGACATCCCCGCCTCAATATCAGCATAACTATGCGGTGTCCCATCAGAAGCAACCACATCAAGTACGTAAATTTTAGCATTTGAAAATACCAAGATATGGCGCGCTGTAGAAGGTCCCGGCTGCGACGCACTATAAAAACTGCGCAACGTGTCTTGTGTCTCACCTGGAATACGTGTTGCTGAAAAAAGGTATTTCACCTGATCCATCGACAATGGATTATCTTTTATTTTCGCTACAGGAATTTTTTCTTGGTCCAACAACAATTTATAATTCAACGCTGACGCAGCAATTTTAGCGGCTCTTTGCGTTTGCGATAGCTCTTCATGGCGAAAGAGAAAAAAGAAATTAGCGTTCAGCGCAATAGGGTCCCTGCGTCCCAAATAACGGGAGGGCCAAAAAACATCTAGCCAGCTTTTTGTATCCTTATTATTGTTAAATTCGCTGAGCGCATGGTGTAACTTTTCACCTAAGCCACCAGTTTTTGTAAATCTCTCAACCGCATCTTTTGTTTCAATTAATTCTTCTTGGTTTAAAAGCGGCTGGCACCATTCAATAAACTTGTCTTTGGTCACATCCAATGCAGGCAAAGGAACTGCCGGTAAGACTTCTTCATATGAAAAAGTGCCTTCTTCGCTATCCCCGATTGTGCTAACTGTTGAAATACTCATTCATCTCCCCTATTGATAAATTAAGATACAAACTTATCTCAGATAATGATCAAAGATATGTTTGACTATTTCTTATCTTAAATGAGGCAAGTATGAAAGAAAACGATCCTTTATTCCTAGAACAATTTACAAACAGTTCTGAATACCCCCTACTAAATCATGAAAGCAATGCTTACAAAGACCTCATTAAAAAACTTCACAGCGAACTTGAAGAAAAAGGCTGTGCGGTCTTAAAAAGTTTTATAAAAACCAAATGGCACAAGAAGATAGAAAAAGAAGGAGAGCAGGTCGCTCCCCACGCCTACTACAAACAAGAAACAGTCAACGCATATAACGTGCCCTTGAATGCTGATTTACCAGAAGACCATCCGGCCAAAATCACAATGCAAAGAGAAAACGCTTTCGTAGCTCGAGATCTTATTCCGCAAACAAATATCATTCATCAACTCTATGAAAACAACCTATTCACTCGTTTCTTAGCTGATTGTTTTCAATATGAAAAATTCTATCAACTGGCTGACCCCCTTGCAGGGCTTTGCCTCAATGTATTGAACCCAGGCTGCTCACATCCCTGGCATTATGACATTAACGAATTCACCGTGAGCCTTCTCACTAAAAAATCGACAAGTGGAGGCAATTTCCGCTATAGCCCAGCCATACGCTCACCTGGCAATGAAAATTTAGCCGCTGTCAAACAAATCCTCCTCAACGGAGATGCCCCTCACCCTGAGGTAAATGACATCTCACTAGAAGTTGGAGACCTACAGCTTTTTAAAGGAAGATATTCCTTACACCATGTCAGCCCTGTACAAGGAGAAAGCCAAAGACACACAGCAATTTTTGCATATACCTTAGAACCTAGTGTCATTGGTGGTGTTGAGCGCACCAAACAACTATTTGGTCGTACTCTTCCAGCACATGAAAAAGCAGAAAGAGAAAAAGTACGCACCGATGAATTGTTGGATTAAGCTACTGAAAAATATATATAAAGCAATTTCATTTTACAGAATACCAACGCCCCGTAAACTTCTGTTGGTCAATCGAACTTTTATTGCATTTTCTACCATTATATTTCTTACCACCCTCATCATTCAAAATAAGCACTTTATCTTTACCAAAATAAGAAACTAATGCTTCAGGACTAGATCCTTTCCCACCCTTTAATGACGAAACAAGCTCAACTTTACTGGTCTTCGGGCCGCTCCATTTGAAAAGTTTAAATGGCCCGCCACCATCTTTAGGACCTGCAATAATTAGAAAACCATTGAAACGCTTAACATATGACATCGAACGGATACCCAACCCATCAAGATTAAGCTCATAAGCCCCCCCAAAACGGCCGGTAATTTTCGGATTAGAAATAAGTTTTTGAGCATTTGTCAATTTAACTAAAATGGCCTTGCCATCTATTGTCGGGTTGCGAAAACCAATCAACAAACCAGAATTGTCAGGCAGAGCCGCAAATCCTTCAACATTCAGACCAAGTTTTTTAGACGCTAATTTTTTTCTCTCCGCCTTTGGCAAATCTTCATTCAAGCGTGTAGCAGCTTCTATTTTACTTATAATGCGCTTTACAGAAGTAGCATCAGCTGTATCCCAGTTTTTTTGTCTAACAAGTCTTTCACTAGGTTTTTATAAAAGCCGACAAACTTAATTTTCAAATTTGATGCAGAGCCAGAAACATCCGTCGCATAAATACGATATCTATTAGGGCGAAATTTTCCTTTTTTATTGCGGCCATGAGACGTAATCCAATAAATTCGCTCCCCAATACGGGCACTACCTTCCGTATCGATTTCACGATCTTGGTTCTTTCTTAAAGATGTAGGAAGTTTAAACTTCTTTATGTATTTTCCCTCGCTCTTTTTATTTGAAAAAAGAAAGAGAAAATCTCCCTGGTCTTCACCATCATCAGTATACTCATCCGCTGCCAGCAAAAAATGATCGGGCCCAATAGCTTCACCAGCAGATGCGTCACAAACCCCTTTATAAATACCGCTATCCTCTGCTCGAGCAACACTGACTGCAATTAAAAATCCAAACAAACCAATGATCAAAATACGATACATATCATTCCTCAAAAAACGTTTATTAAACAGTCAGAATACAACAGTTTAGTGACAGCTATGCTGTTGTACAAGAAAACACTCCCCCAAAAGAAAAATAAAAATTTCATCAAAAAATCATAATTTAACCAAACTCGTTTCATCAAAATAACAAAATAAAATCCACTCAATTAATTGTTACTTGTAAAATTAAAGCTTGCTAAAAAACATCAGGCTTATATGATTTAACAAATTCATAAAAGGTCCACACACATCAAAATCTAAGATGAATCCCCGGACCAAAAAACACTCTCAAAAACCTGTCGCACATTCATAAGGAGCATGAAGTCCATGTTAGTTACCTTAAATATCAACGGAGAAGATAAAAAAGTAGATGTCGCAAAAGACACACCTCTTCTTTGGGTCATTCGTGATGAACTTAATTTAACAGGAACAAAATTCGGATGCGGTGTAGCAGCTTGTGGTGCATGCACAGTTCACGTCAATGGCAAATCAGTCCGCTCATGCCAAACCAACATTCAAGATGTTGAAAAAGCAAAAATCACCACCATTGAAGGACTAAATAGCAAAGTCTCTAAGGCTGTACAAATCGCATGGCGCGAATTAAATGTGGTTCAATGTGGTTATTGCCAATCTGGTCAAATCATGTCAGCAGTTGGCCTCTTAAGCGAAAAGGAAAATCCAACAGATCAAGAAATTGATACAGCCATGCAAGGCAATGCTTGTCGTTGCGCCACCTATCAACGTATCAGAGCCGCAATTCATTTAGCCGCATCAAAGTTGGAGGCTTAAGCTATGACCATTCAAACAACTCGAAGAAACCTTCTAAGAGGCATAGCTGCAACAGGCACAGCTTTGTTCATTGGCTATAACACAAATAACTTTCTTTCACATACCATTGCAAATGCTGCAGAAAACACTGACCTGGACTACCTTAATCCATTTGTAAAGATCACAACTGATGGCACGGTCACAGTCATCCTTAAACATTTCGAAATGGGTCAAGGCACCACAACTGGCCTGACAACCCTAGTCGCAGAAGAACTCGGCGCTGAGTGGAATAAAGTTGAAATCGAATTTGCTCCAGCTGATCATGCTAAATACAAAAATCTGGCCTTTGGTGCTCAAGGCACTGGCGGCTCAACTGCAATAGCAAATTCTTATATACAATATAGAACAGCGGGCGCTGCCGCCCGTGCAGTACTCATTGAAGCAGCTGCCGCAAAATGGAGCCTAAAACCACAAGACATTTCAATTGAAAATGGAATGATTACAGCAAGAGAAAAATCTGCTCATTTCGGTGAATTAATAGAAGCAGCAGCAAAATTACCACTTCCAGAAAAACCTGTTCTCAAAACTCCAGATCAATTTAAATTAATCGGCAAAACAAAAATTTCACGTAAAGATAATATTGGAAAAACCGATGGCACAGCCATGTTCGCAATGGATGTCAAAGTTCCTAATATGGTCTATGCAGTTATTTTGAGAAGCCCCCGCTTTGGCGGAACGCTTGAAAGTTTTGAAAGTAACAAAGCAAAAAAAATAAAAGGCTTTATAGATGCCAAACCAATGCCCTCAAAAGACGGCATAGCCATCTATGCCACATCAACATGGGCCGCAATTTCTGCTCGTAAAGTTATTGAAGCCAAATGGAATTACTCCAAAGCAGAAAACAGATCTACCAAAGAGATCGCAGAAAAACACATTGAAACACTGAAAAAGGCACCAGCGTTACAAGCACGCAAAGAAAACGACTTTGACAAAACAAATAAGGCAATTGATAAAGCAGCAAAAAAAATAGAAGCCGAATTTTTGCTCCCCTATCTAGCTCATGCCCCAATGGAACCTTTAAATTGCGTCATCGAGCCTCACGAAAATGGTAGCATCACGCTCCACGATGGTTGTCAATTTCCAGGAATTGTACATCCCACCATCGCAAAAATATTGGATCTAAAACCAGATCAGGTCGAAATAAAAACCTATTATGCAGGTGGTTCATTCGGCAGAAGAGCAAACGCAAAAAGCGATTACGCAACAGAAGCTGCACTAGCTTACAAAATCTTAGGCGATAAAAAAGCTATCAAGCTTATCTGGACAAGAGAAGACGATCTAGCCGGCGGGTATTATCGCCCAATGGCAGCACACAGTGTCAAAATCGGCCTTTCAGACAAAGGAGAAATTTCAGGTTGGAACCATCACATTGTCTCTCAATCAATTGTCAAAGGAACTCCTTTTGAAAAAGCTCTCGTAAAAGATGGCGTCGACCACACTTCTATTGAAGGCATCGCTGATGCCGAATATGAAATTCCAGCATTTTCTGTTGGCTTAACAGATTGGGTTTCACCAGTTCCTGTGCTTTGGTGGCGCTCAGTCGGTCATAGCCATTCAGCTTACGTCAAAGAAGTCTCCATGGACTTAGCAGCCAAAGCTGCTGGAAAAGATCCTGTGAAATTTCGTCTGGATTATTTAAAGTCTGATAACAAAGACCAAAAAAGATTAGCCGGCGTTATAAAACTCGCAGCCGATAAAGCAAATTGGAAAAAACCACTCCCAAAAGGATGGTCACGAGGCATAGCAGCTCATAAATCATTTGGTTCCTATGTAGCAGAAGTCGTAGAAATCTCCTCTAACGAAGGAGATATCAAAATTGAACGAGTGGTCTGCGCTGTGGATTGTGGTGTCGCTGTTAACCCAGACATTATTAATGCACAAATGGAAGGCGGCATAGGCTTCGGTCTCGGCGCGATTATGCGCAATCAAATCACACTAGATGATGGTATTGTGGAGCAAGCAAATTTTCCAGATTATGAACCCTTAAGAATAAACGACATTGGTAAAATCGAGGTGCATATCACTCCATCAACTGAAGCGCCAACCGGCATTGGAGAACCAGGTGTCCCACCTGCAGGCCCAGCGCTTGCCAATGCAATCATGGCACTAAAAGGCAAACCTTTACTAAAATTACCTTTGAGTGAAAATGGTGTTGATTTTGCCTAAACCCCAACTTCATCACTCTAAAAACAATATAAGCAACCTCCTCCCTCAAGCTGAGGGAGGAGAACAAAAATTGGGTAAATACACCTTTGTCGAAAATATTATTCCTCATCTCTTAAGCTGGCAACAACAAGGCAAACAAACCACACTCGTCACCTTAGTTGATAAAGAAGGCTCCTCACCCCGCCCGATCGGCGCCCAAATGGCGATAAGTCAAACAGGAGAAGCCGTTGGTCATATTGCAACAGATTGTTTGCATGATGCACTTATCCTTGAAGCCCAATCAGTAATGAGCTCAAAGCAAAACAAACTCATTCGCTATGGTAAAGGCTCTCCCTACATAGATTTAAAATTACCATGCGGTAGTGGATTAGATCTATATTTTGATCAAACAATCAATTTCCAGCAAATTGAAACAATGACAACTCTCTCAATAGAGAGAAAAGCTTTCACACTAACTATGGATATGTCAGAGGGCCGTACAACTATCAACCCATTCAAGAAGGGGCAAAAAAACGAAAGATCAGCCTCGAATGAAATGATCATGTCTCGAAACTACTTCCCCTCACTTCAATTACTCATCGCTGGTAATGGTCCGGCTGTTATCAGCATGGCCAACCTAGCCAAAAATGTAGACATAAAAACAAAAATTTGCTCAACAGAGGAAGAGCTGTTGAACTTAGCAAAAGATGAAGGCTTTAAAACTCAAACCATAAACGAGTTGGTAAACCAAACTGATCAATATATCGATGAGTTTACTGCCGTTGTTCTATTCTTTCATGATCATGAAAAAGAGCTTCCTCTTTACAAAAACATTCTAGAAAAATCACCATTTTACATAGGTGCTATGGGCAGCAAGAAAACCCATCAAGAAAGAAAAAAAACTTTAAGATCTCTTAGACTAAAAGAAGAAAACATTTCAAAAATCAAAGGCCCCATCGGGATCATTCCAATAGCAAAAAACCCATCATTATTAGCTCTATCTGTGATATCTGAAATTATATATGAAGCGCAAAACAAAGATTATATATGTTAGCTCACACAAATAAATTAGCAGCAATTTTACTTGCAGCCGGTCAATCAACTCGCTTTGAAGCTGGATCAAAGCTCACACACATCATTAAAGACAAACCACTTATTTCTTGGAGTTTATCTCCTCTAATAAAAAGCAACCTTGAGCAAATTATAATTGTAACAGGCTGTCATGCAGAGACAATAAACAAAGCAATCACCCCCCTCAAAAACCAACATCCCAATTTAACAACCATACATAATGAAAACTACAAACTAGGAATGGGAAATTCAATCGCAACCGGCATGACAGCTATCTCATCAAATATCGAAGGTATTTTTATCTGTTTAGCTGACATGCCTAAGATCACAGAAGATATATACACCAAGCTAACACACGCCCTTGCCCTTGAACAAAACCATGAAACTACAAAAAACAAATCCATTTTCCGCCCCTTTTATCAAGGCATACCTGGTCACCCGGTTCTATTTAGCAAAATTCATTTTGAAAAAATCGCTTCATTAAATGGAGATCAAGGCGCAAGACAAATCATCAAATCAAATCAGGGTGCGTTAGAGCTCATCGCAATAGACAACCCTCACACCCTCCTAGATATCGATAAAAGAGAAGATTTAGCAAAGCTATTATCCTACTAGAAAAATAGAGATTGCAGCACGTACTAATTCCATTTATTCAAATATCTAACGTTTCAATTTAGAAACAAAAATTCTTGGAAGATCTAATATGACAAAAATAAATCTCTATGGTTTGAAAAACTGTGACACCTGCAAGAAGGCCATGAAAGCCCTAGAGCAAAAAAATATTGATTTTGACTTTATTGATATTCGATCTGAAGCAGACCTCTCATCAAAATTACCTGAGTGGTTAAACTCAGTTGAGGTGGACAAACTAGTCAACAAGAGATCTACCACCTGGCGCTCACTAACTGATGCTGAACAAGAAGCAGCCCTTGGAGGAAAAACCAAAACCACTCTAGAAAACAACCCCACTCTAATTAAACGTCCCGTAATTGAAGTTGAAAAAACAATCTATGTTGGCTGGACAAAAGACGTCCAAGAAGATCTAATTTAAAAAGTCAAAAAATATCGTGAATAAGTTGATGCAGTGCAAGCAACTGAAGCGCCACTAAAAAGCAATAGCCGTGAGTAAAAAACTAAAGGAGGAATAAAAAGTGAAAATCAAGATCACCAACTCAATACAGCTATTTGATAATGAAATTGTGGAACGCTTCGTGCGTTCTGGAGGGGCTGGTGGGCAAAATGTAAATAAGGTTGCAACAGCTGTACAACTTCGTTTTGATATTAAAAGATCTCCAAATTTACCAGATTATATTCGCAAAAAGATTTTAGATCTTCCAGACAACCGTATAACCAAGGATGGCGTAATAATAATTTTTGCTGACCGCCACCGCTCCCAAGAGTTAAACCGCCGAGATGCTCGAGAACGATTATTTGAAGTTATTAGAAATGCAGCAAGAACTCCAAAACACCGCATCAAAACCAAACCCACATTCACGGCAAAGAAAAAGCGTCTCGAGGGGAAAACCAAAAGAGGTAGCCTCAAAAAACTCCGCACACAGAAGATTCAAATCGATTGATATTTGTAGTATTATTGTGAATGTAAGAAACAAGGTTAACTTTGCGCGAAGTATATCATACCACCTAACCCTAACCTAAAAATTTAACCATAGAGCTTCATATCTCCCCAATTCATATGTAAATTTCCCACATCCAAATTTTAAAATCCCACCGATATATTCATTTCTATAGATTTACACTTGCGATGGCCTTATGCTTATCCTACAACTTACGTAGGGGATTTAAGGACTTTTACTGATAAAAACTATAACAAAACAGTAATCGATACCCTTTTTTTCTACCCGGTGCACCAGCTGCAAAAGAAAGTATATTCGCTTTCATAACTAAGCTGGCCCGGCACAAGAAGAACCGCAGCGGAACTAGTGCCTATGCTCACTGCGCTCAGGACCTCAAGTCACAGACAGTGCGACACTGCACCAATCGTGTAAGACGTAATCAATTGTGCACAAGGTCCATTCTGCAAAAATCACAACGCAGAGTTTTAAGTAATAAATAAAGATCAGACGTCAGTTAAGAACATTACTGGTAAGATCATAACTGGTAAAATCATAACTGGCCCCTCGATCAAAAAAAACTTAAAGGGGAAGAAATGACTGATACAAACTCATCCAATAAGACCGGGGGCAGTAATAACAGCGCCTATTGGTCCACAAACTTACGAATAATTATTGTTTCACTAATCATATGGGCATTCGTCTCATTTGGTTGTGGCATACTCCTGCGTCCACTCCTTGCCGATATAAAAGTCGGCGGAACCGATCTCGGTTTTTGGTTCGCTCAACAAGGATCAATCCTTGTCTTTCTTTGTCTGATTTTTTTCTACGCTTGGCGTATGAACAAACTCGACAAAGAACATGGCGTTGACGAATAATAGGAGCAAAAAACATGGATCAATATACCCTTAATCTGCTGTTTGTAGGAGCAAGTTTTGCGCTATACATCGGCATCGCAGTGTGGGCCCGAGCCGGTACCACAGCTGAATTTTACGCTGCTGGTCGCGGCGTTCACCCAATCACCAACGGGATGGCAACAGCCGCAGACTGGATGTCAGCCGCCTCATTCATCTCAATGGCTGGTCTCATTGCATTTGGTGGTTACATCAATTCATCCTTCCTAATGGGTTGGACTGGTGGCTATGTGTTACTTGCTCTCCTCCTGGCACCTTACCTAAGGAAATTTGGCAAGTTCACAGTCCCCGAATTTATCGGCGACCGTTTTTATAGCCCAACAGCTCGCATCATCGCGGTTGTCTGCTTGATCGTTGCTTCAATCACTTACGTTATTGGTCAAATGACTGGTGTTGGTGTGGCCTTCTCTCGCTTCCTTGAAGTGAACAACACAGTCGGTCTTATGATCGGTGCAGGAGTTGTATTCTTCTATGCCGTTCTTGGCGGTATGAAAGGTGTAACCTACACTCAGGTTGCTCAATACTGCGTACTGATCACAGCCTATACAATTCCAGCCATTTTCATCTCGTTACAATTAACAGGTAACCCAATTCCAGCCTTGGGGCTTTTCGGTGACCATGTTGAATCAGGCCAGTCACTACTTACTCGCCTAGACCAACTTGTAACTGAACTCGGCTTTAGAGAGTATACCGCTCAGGATACCACTCCATCTTCAGTGTTAAACATGGTATTGTTCACATTCTCATTGATGATTGGTACAGCTGGTCTACCTCACGTGATCATTCGCTTCTTTACAGTACCAAAAGTGTCTGACGCACGCTGGTCAGCTGGCTGGGCTCTGGTCTTCATCGCCCTTCTATATCTAACAGCTCCAGCTGTTGGTGCGATGGCACGTTTGAATATCATCGACACCATCTATCCAAACGGAACGGCTGAAAAATCTCTTGCTTATGAAGCACGACCCGATTGGATGAAAAACTGGGAAGTCACAGGACTTCTTAAGTTTAAAGACAAAAATGGTGACGGCTTAATTCAGATGTACAATGACAAGTCAAAAAGCTTTGCAGAAACAGCTGAATCACGTGGCTGGAAAGGCTCTGAATTAGTTGTGAATAGAGACATCCTTGTTCTCGCCAATCCTGAAATTGCAAACCTACCTGGATGGGTTATCGCCTTAGTTGCAGCTGGTGGCCTCGCCGCCGCGCTTTCAACTGCAGCCGGACTGCTCCTTGCAATTTCATCCGCTGTCAGCCACGATCTGATCAAAGGGTCCATAAACCCCAACATCAGTGAAAAAGGGGAGCTACTAGCTGCCCGGCTCTCAATGGCTGTAGCAATTGTTGTTGCAACATATCTGGGGCTTAATCCTCCAGGCTTTGCAGCACAAACAGTGGCACTTGCCTTTGGTCTTGCCGCTGCATCAATCTTCCCGGCATTAATGATGGGTATTTTCTCAAAACGCGTCAATAACCGGGGTGCTGTTGCAGGCATGCTGACAGGCCTGATATTTACACTGGTCTACATCTTCTTGCACAAAGGTTGGTTCTTCGTTCCAGGTACAGCTTCGTACCCAGATACAATTGCCGGGTCACTCTTTGGCATTAAGTCAACAGCAATCGGCGCAATTGGCGCTATTCTCAACTTTGCTGCTGCTTACCTTGTGTCTTCAGTAACAGAAGACACACCCGACGAAATTAAAGAACTCGTCGAAAGTGTACGCATCCCACGTGGTGCTAGCACAGCAACCGATCACTAAGAATAAAGAAAGGCGGGTGTTAACACCCGCCTTTCCTCTTCATTAAAACATCAAATGGTTTTAATGAAGAAACAATCATCATGACCTACGGGGAGCAACCAACCGTGACACCCTCTTGCATGAACACAAATCGTATTTTAGCTGAAATCCATCCCTATGACACGCTAACCAAAGATGAGTTAGAAACGATCGCCTCTAAACTTCAAGTCCTTGAATTTAAAACGAATGAAACAATTTACCAGCTAGGCGAGAAACTAAAAGGCCTCTACATCATCGTGAGCGGTTCCGTAGATATCACCATTAAAACTGGCGAACATATCTCAACCCTTCTACAAAAAAACAGCTTTGGCGAGCGCGGCCTCTTGCGTGATGGTCTAGCAGCAACCACTGCGATCTCAACTGAAACCACAACTCTTCTTCTGCTACCCAAAGAGCAATTCGATCACTTATTTGAAACTCATAAACCCTTTCATAATTTCTTCACAAGAAACCGCGCCAAACTAAACCCCAAAGAACCCAATGCTCTAGCAAATACACAAGCTAAAGACTTAATGACACCAACTCTACAAAGCTGTCCGCCTTCAACTAGTATTATTGAAGCATCACGTTTAATGCGAGATAATGCCATTTCATCTCTTGTGATCATGGAGAGAAATGAGCTTCATGGCATCATCACTCTAAACGACATCTCAAATAAAGTCGTCGCCGAAGGAAAATCATCAGAGGGGCCTATAAGCGAGGTCATGACCCTGGCCCCTCTTACTTTAGAGCCAGATTCAATCGGGTCAGACATTCTCCACCTAATGATTGAAAAAAGAATAAGCCACATTCCAATCGCATCGGACGGTAAATTATTAGGGATCGTTACCAAAACAGACCTCACCAAATTTCAGGCAGACAACTCAGCAAGTCTTGTTCACGACATCGCCCAAAGCAATTCATCATATGAACTCGCAGCGGCAACATCACGCATCCCACAGCTTCTTGCCAATCTAGTCGGCAGCGGCAACAGACATGATATCATAACCCGTCTCATAACAGACATATCAGATGCTGCAACCCGCAGACTATTAAAATTAGCGGAACGAAAATTGGGCCCAGCGCCAGTACCATATCTCTGGTTAGCCTGCGGCTCACAAGGACGCCAGGAACAAACAGGCGTATCAGATCAAGATAATTGCCTCATCCTAGATGATAGCATCAAGGAAGATGACAAAATATATTTTGAACAATTAGCTCATTTCGTATGTGATGGGTTAAATGAGTGTGGTTATGTCTATTGCCCTGGTGATATGATGGCAACCAATGACAGATGGCGCCAACCCCTATCTGTATGGCGGTCATATTTCGAAGGTTGGATAGCAACACCAGATAAGCAAGCCCAAATGCTCGCCTCAGTTATGTTTGATCTGAGGCCAATTGGAGGAACAACCTCACTCTATCAAGACCTACAAAACCAAACTCTTGAAAAGGCCGCAGCCAACAGTATCTTCACCGTTCATATGGTTGCAAATTCCCTTACCCATACACCGCCTTTAGGATTGCTACGAGGTTTTGCAACGTTAAAGTCAGGCGAGCACAAACATCACATAGACTTAAAGTTAAATGGTGTTGTTCCAATCGTTGAACTTGGGCGTATTTACGCATTGCAACAACAAATCAAACCAGTAAATACCAGAGCACGTCTGTTAGCAGCAAGAGAAGCAGGCACAATCAGCACCACAGGCGGACATGACCTAATAGACGCTTATGACCTCATTGCCGAAACGCGCTTAAAACACCAAGCGGAACAAATAAAACAAGGCGAGAAACCAGATAATTTCATGCGTCCAACAGTCCTCTCTGAATTTGAAAGGAGCCATTTAAGAGACGCTTTTGTTGTTGTGCGAACAATGCAAGCCGCCGCCAGTCAAGGGCGTAACGTTTTATAGAAAAAAGAACGCAACATCCTATAAAAATAGGACTGAAATATACTATAACTAAAGAAGTCAGGACACAGCGTCCTTTAACCAACTAAAACAAAAGACCCAATTAAAAAAACACAAGGAATGCTGTTATGTTTTTAGAACTCATCGCCACTTTTGCCATGGGCTTTGCTGGCGCTGGCATTGCACTCATAGCCAATCATCTCTCCGGCAAACGTTTACCGCGTTGGATCATCCCTGTTATGGCAGGAGGGGCAATGATCAGCTTCACGATATTCAATGAATACACCTGGTTTTCGCGAACATCAAACGCACTTCCAAATGGCATTCAAGTGGCCAAAAAGGTCGAACAATCTGTCTTTTATCGTCCTTGGACATATCTCGTTCCTTACGTAGATCGCTTTATCGCTGTCGACAAACTCTCTCTCCGTAAAAATGAAAAATATCCGGACCAACGCATCCTGGATTTACTGATTTATGGCCGTTGGGCACCGGCAAACCGTATTAAAGCTATATTTGATTGCGCTAACGGAAAGCGTGCTGATCTCACTGATGGTGTCCGCTTTAAAGAAGATGGCAGCCTTGAAGGCGCTACTTGGTACGAAACAGGAAAAGATAATCCAGTTACCAAAACAGCGTGCCAAAACAGCAGATGAGGAGGGATAATGTTAGAACGCTTAAGTTTAAGAATTAGGGTTTTGCTCTTTTTTGCCTTTTTGGCACTTGGGTCAATAGCAATAATCACACTGGCATTATGGGTAAGTTACCAGCGCATTGCCTCACCCGAACTTCTTTCAGCATTTATCAATGCCGGCCTCTATGCTGGCTTTGGAATTTTAGGGCTCTCTGTTTTTGTTTGGCTCCTGTTTGATGAAAACATTGCCAAAGCCATTGAACACCTCGCCGCTAATTTACGCGTAAACGCTCATACAGACACTACAGATGGAATTATCACAAAAACAGGTCGTTACTTAGGTGATTTATCGCCAGCGACTGTCGCTGTAACCAAACGATTGTCCGAAGCAAAATATGAAACAACTGAAGAAATAGCACGAAAAACCGCTCAGCTAGAACTGGAAAAAACGAACCTCACCAAAGTACTTTCAGAAATCCCTCAAGGCCTAATACTTGTCGGCGAAAAAGGACAAATCTCTCTCTATGATGGTCAATCAGCAGCTGCATTTGAAAACTATCATCCCCTCGCCCTTGGCCAACCAATAACCGACTATTTCTGCGAAGAAACCTTGGATGAAATTCAACAACAGTTAAATGACCAAATATCAGGAGCCATTCAAGAAATACGCTTACCAAGTTCAGACAAGTCCATTGAATTCGAAGCAAGCGTAAGGCTCCTAGGTGAAAAGCTTGGGTTCGTAATAGTCCTCAGTGAAAAAGATCATGGCCTAGCCCCGCGCCCATTAGTTTTTGATTTCAATATTTCAGAGCATCTAGCAGACAAACAACAAGCATCTACCAACCTCGACGACCTCTGTTTTGTTATATTCGATACAGAGACAACAGGGCTTTCAACCAAAGATGATGATGTTATTCAAATCGGAGCGGTTCGTATTTTAAACGGTCAACGAATAAATGGTGAGGTTTTCGATACCTATGTAGATCCAGAAAGACCAATCCCAGCTGCCTCAACAAAAATCCACGGTATAACTGATGAAATGATCAAAGGCGCACCTCTTTTTATCAGCGCCTCTAAGAAATTTCACGCCTTTAGCAATAATGCAATCCTCATCGCCCATAACGCCCCATTCGATCTGGCCTTTTTCAAAAGAGAAGAACACAAAACTGGCTGCGCGTTTAACCACCCCATATTAGACACCGTCTTATTATCAGCAGCCATATATGGCCAAAGCGTCCCCCATACATTAGACGCCCTAGCTGAGCGGGTGAATATCACCATTGAAGAAAAAGAAAGACACACAGCCCTCGGAGACGCGATAGCTACAGCTGATGTATTTTTAAAACTACTCCCCATTCTAAAGGCAAAAGGTATTATCACCTTAAAAGATGCCCAAATTGCCATGCGCAAACACCAACGTCTCTTGTCAGTACAAAATGATGGTTAGCTCCCACTAGAAACTGTCGCAACCATGAGACATCAATAAGAACTCTATGAAGCATTTATGAGACAAGCCATAAAGTTAAGAAACTCAATAAATAACATAAACTTCATAAGCTTAACTAAATGGCACAATAGCTGCATATTCTTAAAACCGAGAGTGATTGTCTTAATCAAAAGCTCTGATCTAAAAGCAAATTTCGAATTCCGAATAGAATAAAGAGATAAAATTTTTAACGGAATTCTTTGGGAGGAACTTAATGAATAAAAAATGGAAAGCCTTAAGTGCTGGCCTCGTGTCTAAAATGGCACTTTGTACAGTTGCTACAGGATTGGGGGTGTCACCATTCTTAGCATCACCAGCGATTGCGGATGATGGCAGCAATTGGCCGCAGTATTATCGCACAGAGAAAGCTTGGCGTTATAGCCCGCTTGATGAAATCAACAAAACTAATGTTGGCAAACTCAAAGTCGCATGGATCCATCAACCTGGTGATATTCAACACGGCCTACAAGCAACACCAATCGCAATTGATGGTAAATTATATTACGTTGGCGCAAACAACAATGTTTATGCAGTTGACGCAGCATCAGGTAAAACAATTTGGCATTATAAGCCAAAGCTAAACCCACTTGCTGATAAAGTTTTCTACGTTGCCGCTAGTCGTGGTGTAACTGTTGGTCATGGCAAAGTGTTTCTTGGAACACTCGACGGAAGCATGATCGCATTAAACCAGAAAACAGGCAAAGTTATCTGGAAAAAACAAGTCACTGATTTCAAGGAATGCTACGGTTGCCTGTTCTCATCACCTCCTCAACTAGCTGGTGATATCATTTATGGTGGAACTACAGGTGGTGATCAGCCTCAACAAGGTCGTATCTTTGCATTGAATGCTCACACCGGTGAAAA
>JAJFHW010000269.1 GCA_021775385.1 Hyphomicrobiales bacterium
CTGCGCAGCAAAAGAGACCAACTAATTGAACGCGCTAAAAAAGAGCAGAAGCTCAAACGTTCCATTATTAAAAGCATTAATGCCGGACGATTTGCTAAAAAAATGATGGTTGGCGCAGCCCATCAGCAGTTCAAAGCCACAATAGAAATTATCAAAGATGATTATCGTGAAAGTTACCAGGCTACCAAAACAAAACATTCGAGAATGGCCTGGCTGGATTGGCTGGTTAAAGAGGCCAGGCATGGGAATGATGAAGCGCTGGAAGTCTTGCGGTCAAGGAGAAGCAACCAACACCAAGGGAATAATGTTTCCGGTGATCAAACCAACAATAGCCCCATAAAGGATGGCTTTGTTGAGTCCATCACTAAATGCGGCACGGTCATTCACAAGGTTGGATCAACAGCCATTCGAGATGATGGCAAACGATTGATTGTCTTGACAGATACATCACGTGAAGCATTGGCACATATCTTGCAAGTAGCAATACAACAATACGGCAATCACCTGGCCATCAATGGCACGGATCAATTTCGTTCTGAAATCGCACAAATTGCAGTGAACGAAAAAATGCGTATTACCTTCGACGACAAAGCATTGGAGCAACACCGTCAGCTGCTAATGAAACAGCAAATCCTTTCAACAAAGCAAAAAACCAAAGCTAAAGGAATTTCAATATGACAAACAACACGAGTCGTTTTGGAGAAAGCAAGGGCGTTGCAAAGTACGCAATCATCGTCCGGTTATTAAGCGTTGTAATTCACCTTGCACGCGCCGAAATCATGTCTCACTTGTGATTGTGAGTTTCCTCACATTCTACTACTAGACTATGTTGATAACATAGTAGTTAAAATGGTTTTGTTTCAAGAAATTCTTTTTGATAAGAGGCAAATACAGATTAAAAAGATATCTGAAAAACAATTAGTTGAAAAATTAATATATGTGTTTTTATTTTTTACAATAGAGTTCAAAGAACGATGTGCAACCCTTTTTGTGACAATATGACTAGCCGTTGGGAAAAACAGTGTAACTATATCTACAAATTTATGATTTGCAGAAACAAATAAGGTGCCCTATGAACCAAGATACTACTGCGGAAGGTCTGTGTATTCGATTATTTGGAAATTTTGAAATTATAAGTAGCGGAACACTATTAATGCCATTCGCCAGCAGAAATGCTGAGCTACTGTTTTCGTTTTTGATTATGAACCCTTCCCGAGTGTTCAGTCGAGAAATATTAATCGATAAATTTTTGCAAGATGAATCTCCCTCGAACTCCCGCAAACGTTTAAGAACGATTATTTGGCAAATTCGCTCCGGGATTGAAAGAAAGGGTTTTACAGGTATGCAATACCTCAGAACCAGTAACCGCGACATTAGATTTAATTTCGATTGCCCTTATTGGTTGGATACAGAAGTATTTGAAACCGTCATCACACAGCTTGAAGCAAAAACTGAAATACCACTATCACCTGCGGATGAGGTCAAATTAAAAAGTGCGCTTGATTTATATCGTGGTGATTTGCTTGAGGGTGAGTGTAATGAATGGTGTCTGTGTGAAAAAGAACGTTTCAAAATGCTGTATATGAGAGGTATCGAAGTTCTCATGAAGCATTATGCGGCTAGCGCTCAGTGGCAACAAGCCATTGCGCTTGGGAAGCACTTGGTATCTGAAGACCCGCTGTGTGAGCATGTCCATCGGCATTTGATGCGTTTTCACTATTTGGCCGGAGATCGGCCGGCGGCGTTGGTGCAGTATGAAAATTACAAGCTTATATTACGACAAGAACTAGGTATAGAACCCATGCAAAAGACAATCGCCCTCTACAAAGACATACAAAATGAGCGGCTTATACCTGATCCGTGTGCTAGCTCGCCAGAGCCGCTGGTCAGACAAGCTTCTTTCAGCCGACTCGAGTCTGGGCTAAAGGAAATTTCCAGCGTGGCTTCTCAGCTTGAGGAGTTGAACGCAAAGTTGGTGCACGCCCTAGAGTTAGTTCAGGAAATCTCCAAACAAACCGAGCCTTTATCCAAAGCAAAATAACGTTTCTGGCTGCGTAATAGCAAGCTTCCGGCGCTCATCATTGTCGCGTGTCAGCTTCGACAAAAATTGTCGGTTCTCATCACATCCTCATTAAAGTTACGTCCAAGCTCGCCCATACTAATACAACGCCTTTAACTTAGTGCCATTCGGGTAAGAGGGGATATTGCGTGCAAAAATTAAAATTATCAAAAAATTTAACCGGAAGAACTGAATAAAGTTGTCGTGCTTGATATTTTTTACAAAAAATACCATTTTATTTATTGCGATGAAGTATTTGGTCTAACTTGCATGGTTAGTTGTGTTTAGTGCGGTAAGTAAATCTGATTGCGTTGCATAACCTATGTCCAAATAGTGCATTTTAGGCAACCTGCTGAGCAAAAAACACTTGTTAGACGCTAGAGATACGTTTCAGAGACGCTGGGGTGTGAAAATAGGAACTCTATGTGATGACAGTGTTTTTAGCGCTTAGAAATTAATCG
>JAJFHW010000270.1 GCA_021775385.1 Hyphomicrobiales bacterium
GGAACAGCTGTTGGTGGCCAAGGTGGAACCATTTCCGTTAGCTCGGGCGGAACCATTACCAATGTTGACTCCGACTTAAACTCAACCGGAAATAGTGACCTAAGTGGTCGAATTACTCTCAATGCGGCAGGTGCTGTAACAACCGATGTCAATTCGGCCCTCATCACAACCGGTGGCGCTGATGCGACACATAACATGATTAATATTACCGGGTCATCCATTGCGGTTGATGGACTCATTGAAGCCAATGGTGATGTGAATGTAGGCAGTAAAGGCGGAAGCGTGACCTTAACATCCACCACCGGCGATATTGTTCTTCAGGAGGACATTGAAGCCAAAGGGCAGGCTGTTAGTGCCTCTCAAACCGCCAATGGCGGAACGGTTAATGTTAATGCATCCCGAGACTTCATTATGTTCGACTCAGCAGCGGGTAAAGAACGCTCGATTAAAGCCGAATCTAAAATGGTTAATGATGTAACAGCAAGCGATAATGGCAATGGCGGAATCGTCAACGTCACAGCCGGTCGAGACATATTAATGAAAGATATTAAAACCAAAGGCGCAAAGATGAAAAATGGCAATGTTCAGGGTGGCAACGGTGGTAGTATAACCGTCACTGTCGGCCGAGATCTGGATATCCAAGGAAAACTAGATTCCAAAGGTGGCGATAGTACCGGTGCCTTTGATGGTGGCGATGGCGGAACCGTTCTTGTTAATACCGGTACCGGCAGTACCAATATCAATAAAACCGATGTATCCGGAGGAAAAGGTAAAGGCAGTGGTAATGCAGGTAATAACGGAACTGTCACCATAAACTAATCTATCTTTTATAAAGAAACAAGCTCAACACCGAAGGGAACAGATTGAATCTGTTCCCTTCGTACTATTTTTAAATACTTTTCAAGAGAGAAATTCGGGAAACACCATAAGCCACTGATAAACCCCCTAGAGGAAGGCCATTAGGGCTGAATCTAAAGGTATTTGGTAAATAGTCGAAACATACTATATAGAGGGTCTAAAGTACTCTTTTAATGGGATTAAAGTACTAGAGAATAGGCCTAAAGTAATTACAGTGGTTCTGGGAGTGTCTAAAAATGAAATTTACATCTGTTGGAAATCGAATAATCGCTTCTTTTTTGGCCTTAGTGATGGGTTTGTTTTATTGCGGTGTCGCAGAAGCCATTGTGATTAGCGCCGACACGACTTGGACCGATCCGGCACTTCTCAATGACAGCTTAATTATTAACTCCGGTGTTACGCTTCGGATTATTAACGGCAATGCTTTAGACGGGGGCGATCTCGTTATCAGCTTGCCTAACGGTGGAATATTCCAAGTTCAGAGTGGTGGAATTTTAAACATGAACGGCCGATTCGATGGGGGTCGAGGAGGCAATTTAACCGTACTCTTATCCGGCCCTGCAGGTACCATTGATGTCTCAGGTGTTATCGTCGCTCAAGGTCTTGGCGCAGGCCGAGGCGGTGTCTTAACTTTCAATGGTTCTTCTTTCAACCTCCCAAGCACCGGCGTGATTTATGCCAATAGCCCCAACGGGTTGGGCGGACGAGTGACCATGAACAACGCATCGGGCATTGTAACCGTTGCTAATGGATTTCAAATTCTTACCAACGGACTATCAGACAGCACCCATAACTTAATCGAGATTACAGGAACCGGCGTTAACGTGAATGGCATTTTAAACACCAACGGAACCATTGCCGGAGCAGGGTCTTCCGGTGGAACCGTTAAATTACTCGCCACCGGAATAAATAATTCAGTTAATGTAGCTAATGCTATCTATGCAGCCGGAACCAAAGGAAAAAGCGGTGGAACCATTTCAATTACAGCCTCTGGAGCCGGTGGCGATGTCATTGTTAACAACGGCGGACGATTAGCCGCTTCAAGTGCAGCCGGTGGATCAAACGCTGGAAATGGCGGAACGGTTAACTTAACCGCCAACGATACCATTACCATTTCAGCCGTTGACGGGAACTATGTTATTAATGTCAACGCCTCTGAAGCACCCACGATTCTTGACGGCAACGGTAACGGAGGTAATGTCGTTCTATCCGCAGGTGGTGATATTTCTCTCCTAGCGAGTGCTGGTGGCAATCGCTCAGTCATTGAAGCCAATGGAGCTGTTGGTGGCACAGGAACCGGCGGGTTAGTTCAAGTTAAACAAGGTAATAACTTAACCCTTTCAAGTGCTATTCCTCGATTTATGATTCAAACCAATGGCGGAAGGGGAACCGCTAATGTTTCCTCAGGAAACGGAGGAAACATCTATTTTGGTGCCGGAGCCGGAGCCAGCGCTTTAACCGGAAATATTAATGTTACTAATTCAGTCCTCTATTCTACAGCCGGACAAACCGAAAATATGGCCACGGGTGAAGGTGGAAATATTATTATGAATTTGGCAGGAAATTACACTGCTAATGCTGGAATTGTTCAATCCATCTCAGCCGGAAATGGTGGTGGAGGCAATGTAAGCGTTAACTCTAGCGCCGGGAACATTACCCTGAATGATTTTAATTCCTATCTCTTCAATCGAACCAATGGTACAGGAAGCGTCAGCCTAACCGCCAATAACATCACCAATAACGGAACCATTGCAAGCCGAGCCGCTCGGGTGGCTCATGCCACACCGGCCCCCAATGCAAATAATGGCGGAACCGTGAATATTACCACCGCCGGTACATTAACCAATAATGGCGATATTAACGCCTCGGCTTGGTCGCCAAGCTTGGAAAGCATTAGTAGCAATGATGAGTCCACCGGTGGGGGCGGATTTATTAACATCGTTGCAGGCAATCTCATCAATAACGGAAGCGCCGGTAATGAGAAAGCCGGACGCATTTATGCCCACGGCGGATTAAACACTCAAGGAGCCACTCAGGGCAATGGCGGCAGTATCGATATTAATGTCATCGGCAACTTTACGGATAACAGTTTTAGTAAAATCGATAGCCGAGGCAACCCCGTTAACCCAACAACCCTTGCAGGCAAAAATCGTGTCTCGATTAGCGCCGGTAGCATGAATGTTAATGGCCGAGTCAATGCATCAGGATTTTTCGCCAACGACACCGGTGGTTATGTTGAACTGCTAACCACCAGCGGAAATTTAAACGTTAATAATGGTAGTTTAGTCAGTGCCAGTGGTGGTATTGGCGATATCTTCAATAACCAAGGCGACGGCGGTTCTATTCTGTTGAATTCAGCCAATAATTTAACGGTAGCCGGTAATGTCAGTGCCATCGGACAAACCGGGTTTGCCGGCGGTAATATTACGGCCACAGCGGGCGGACTCCTTACGGTGTCAGGC
>JAJFHW010000028.1 GCA_021775385.1 Hyphomicrobiales bacterium
CTTTCCCACAATTACCACCTTGTCAGAATTGAATCTTAATGCCTCAATAGCGGTGTAAAAAGAAAACGCTAAACTATATGGGGAGTTACCTACATGGACATGGTTTTATGGGGGGTCATTGGTTGCGGTGTGCTGTCAATATTATACGGGGTTTGGGCGATCCGCTCCGTACTTGCAGCAGATCCGGGCAATGAACGGATGCAAGAAATAGCTGGAGCAATTCAAGAAGGTGCTCAAGCTTATTTATCAAGACAATATAGAACAATCTCAATAGTCGGCATCGCAATTTTTGTGTTGCTGACTTTTTTATTATCTTGGCAGGTTGCTGTTGGCTTTGCCATTGGTGCCATCATGTCAGGCGCAGCTGGCTTCATTGGAATGTTAGTATCAGTTCGGGCAAATGTGCGCACGACGCAAGCTGCAAGTTTTAGCTTGGCCGCAGGTTTAAATGTGGCATTCAAATCTGGCGCTGTAACAGGTCTATTAGTGGCTGGATTAGCTCTATTGGGCGTGGCTGTGTATTACATGGTCCTTACAACGTCAATGGGTTACTCCATAACAGACCGTGTCGTGATAGATAGTTTGGTTGCACTAGGTTTTGGTGCCTCACTCATCTCAATCTTTGCACGTCTTGGTGGTGGCATCTTTACAAAAGGCGCTGACGTTGGCGCTGACTTAGTTGGTAAAGTTGAAGCAGGCATTCCAGAAGATGATCCAAGAAATCCAGCAACTATTGCTGACAATGTGGGTGATAATGTTGGTGACTGTGCTGGTATGGCAGCTGACTTGTTTGAAACCTATGCTGTGACCTTAGTTGCGACCATGGTACTTGCTGCGATTTATTTTGCAGGCCAAGACATTGTTGAAAATCTCATGATCTATCCATTGGCTATTGGTGGCGCGTGTATTTTCACGTCGATCATCGGCACATTCTTTGTGCGCCTTGGCGCAAATGGCTCAATCATGGGGGCTCTTTACAAAGGCTTTATAGCAACAGGTGTTTTGTCTTTAATCGCTATGTATCCTTTAACAGACTATATCATCGGTATGGATACAGTGATGACAATTGGCTCGTCCAGCTTTACAGGTATGGATCTGTTTTATTGCGGCGCAGTAGGTCTTGCGATTACTGCATTGATCATTGTGATCACTGAATATTATACAAGTACCGAATATCGCCCGGTACGTAGTATAGCATCAGCATCAGTAACAGGTCATGGCACAAACGTCATCCAGGGTCTTGCTGTTTCATTAGAAGCAACAGCACTACCAGCTTTGGTTATTATTGCTGGTATCATCGTATCCTATAGCCTTGCTGGCTTGTTTGGTATTGCCATCGCCGTTTCAACAATGTTGGCAGTAGCTGGTTTTGTTGTAGCGCTAGATGCTTTTGGTCCAGTAACGGACAACGCTGGTGGTATTGCTGAAATGGCAGATCTACCTGAAGAAGTTCGTAACACAACAGACGCGCTTGACGCTGTTGGTAACACTACAAAAGCTGTTACCAAAGGTTATGCCATTGGCTCAGCCGGTCTTGGTGCCCTTGTGCTTTTTGCGGCTTATACAGAAGACTTGAAGCACTTCATTGCAAAAGCCAATGAAGCGGGTGCAACAAGTTTCTTGTATTTCAAGGATGTAACAGTCGACTTCTCACTTTCAAATCCATATGTGGTAGTAGGACTATTCTTTGGTGGTATGTTGCCGTACCTCTTTGGTGCCATGGGTATGAAGGCCGTAGGCCGTGCCGGTGGTAAAGTCGTTGAAGAAGTTCGACGTCAATTTAGAGAACATCCTGGCATAATGGAAGGCACTGAAAAGCCTGACTATGGCCGCGCTGTTGATATGCTCACGAAAGCTGCAATTAAAGAGATGATTATTCCATCACTCTTGCCGATCTTGTCACCAATCATTTGCTTCTTTGCAATTGACGCGATTGCAGGCAAATCAGCAGCATTTAGTGCGTTAGGTGCAATGCTACTTGGTGTGATTGTTAACGGGCTATTCGTAGCTCTTTCAATGACAGCTGGTGGTGGTGCCTGGGATAATGCCAAGAAATACATCGAAGATGGTAATTTTGGCGGTAAAGGCTCGGAAGCGCATAAAGCAGCTGTAACAGGTGACACTGTTGGTGATCCATACAAGGATACAGCCGGTCCAGCTGTTAATCCAATGATCAAGATTACAAATATTGTAGCCTTGTTATTGTTGGCTATTTTGGCTCATCTATAAACGAATAGAGATATTTATAAAATAGTACAAAATTTTGAAAAGCCCTGCTCGATGTAGCGGGGCTTTTTATTTTAATTTCAAATAATTATCTGAAATTAACTGAGATTGAAGATTGTCAAATTCAATAAGTAAAATTTTCAGATAAGCATTAACATTCTTTTTATTTGGTCTATTCTGGTTTAGGAATATAGTTAGTTAGAAAAGTATTTGAGAAGCTTCAAAGAAAAGTCGCGAAAAAAATACATCACTAAAAATTGGTGAGTGGAGGAATAAATGAGCAGTTATAAGGCAACCTATGAGTCCTGGACAAATAATCCAGAGGAGTTTTGGGCCAAAGAGGCTGAGACAATCACATGGGATCAAAGATGGGACAAAGTCTTTGACGCAAATGAAGGGCCTTTTGGGCAATGGTTTCCAGGGGGGAAATGTAACACCTGCTTTAATGCTTTAGATCGTCACGTCGTCGATCGCCCAGGCCAAGCAGCCATTATTTATCACAGCCAAATGACAGGTGAA
The DNA here is from genome assembly GCA_021775385.1 of Hyphomicrobiales bacterium. Lineage (GTDB taxonomy): Bacteria > Pseudomonadota > Alphaproteobacteria > Rhizobiales > HXMU1428-3 > HXMU1428-3. The sequence goes on from JAJFHW010000028.1 coordinate 2,746, forward strand.
GTCAAAGAAATTTCTTACGAAGCTTTGTTAGGTGAAGTTGAAGCCTTTGCAAAAGTTATTCAAAATCAGGGTGTTGAAAAAGGTGATCGCGTCATAATCTATATGCCAATGATCCCTGAAGCCGCCATTGCAATGCTAGCATGCGCCCGCATTGGCGCTGTGCACTCTGTCGTATTTGGTGGCTTTGCAGCAGAAGAATTGAGCATACGCATAAATGATTGCTCACCAAAATTAATCATTGCTGCCTCATGTGGCCTCGAGCCAAACCGCGTCATTGCTTATAAACCTCTCATCGACAAAGCCATTGAAATTGCTGATCATAAAGTGTCTGGCACCATCATTTTCCAAAGAGAAGGCCAGGAACCGGGGCAAATGGGGCCAATCGATAAAGATTGGAAAACCTTAATCGATGAAGTCAAACTTAAAGGGGAAAAAGCTGATTGTGTCTCAGTCGATGCAACGGATCCTCTTTATGTACTCTATACATCAGGCACAACCGGTAAGCCTAAAGGTGTCGTGCGAGACCATGGCGGCCACATGGTCGCTCTTAAATGGACCATGAAAAATTTCTATGGCATTGAACCAGGAGAAGTCATGTGGGCGGCCTCTGATGTCGGTTGGGTTGTTGGTCACTCTTATATTGTTTATGGACCATTGCTCCAAGGGGCTACAACATTAATTTTTGAAGGAAAGCCTGTCGGAACACCAGATGCAGGTGTGTTCTGGAAAGTTATTGAGCAACACAACGTCAACGTTCTCTTCACTGCGCCAACAGCTATTCGCGCCATTAAGCGCGAAGACCCAAATGGCGAACTGATGGAAAAAGCAGACTTAACATCGCTCAGAGCTTTGTTTTTAGCTGGAGAACGAGCCGACCCAGACACAATCAATTGGTCAGCCGAGAGCTTAAAAGTGCCGGTGATTGATCATTGGTGGCAAACAGAAACCGGCTGGCCTATCACGGGCATTCCTTTTGGTCTAGAAAAATTGCCCACAAAAGTAGGCTCATCCAATCTACCAATGCCAGGCTATCAAATTGATATCCTCGACGAAGAGGGTAATGTTTTACCAGCTGGTGATATTGGCGCCATAACAGTGAAACTCCCCTTACCACCAGGTTGCGCGCCAACTCTTTGGGGAGATACTTCGCGCTACATTGAAAGTTATTTAACAACATTTGATGGCTATTACGAAACTGCTGACGCTGGGTATATCGATGAAGATGGCTATGTTTATGTCATGGCTAGAACGGATGATGTAATCAATGTAGCAGGTCATCGTTTATCAACTGGTGGTATGGAAGAAGTTGTTGCCTCTCATAAAGATGTCGCGGAGTGCGCAGTTTTTGGCATGAATGATAAACTAAAGGGGCAATTGCCGATTGGTTTTATTGTGCTAAACAACGGTGTTGAGCGCTCAAATGAAGAAATTGAAAGCGAAGTTGTGAAATTGGTGAGGGAAAAAATTGGTCCTGTAGCTGCTTTCAAAACAGCCGTTTCAGTTAATCGATTACCAAAGACACGATCTGGTAAGATTTTACGAGGTACAATGCGCAAAATCGCCAATGGTGAAGAATTTAAGTTGCCAGCCACGATCGATGATCCAGCCATTCTAGATGAAATCAAGGAGGCACTTGGCTCACGAAATATTGGCTAGTTTTATATAAACTTTATAGGATATTTCATGCCGTTAAGTGGTAAAGTTGCAATTGTAGCAGGTGGCGGCCAAGGCATTGGCCGCGCCACAGCTCATCGTTTTGCTCATAATGGCGCAAACATCGTCATTGCAGATAAAGACGAGGAAAATGGGCAAACGGTTGCATCCGAGTTAAAAACATCTGGCTTCAATGCCGAGTTCATTCATTGTAATGTTGCCGAACGGCTAGATGTTTTAAATCTTATGGCAGCAACGCTGGAAGCCTTTGGCCGTGTTGATATCCTTCTTAATGCTGCCGCCATACGCGATAATAAGCCTTTCATAGATCTATCAGAAGATGAGTTTAGTTCTGTCATTGATGTAAACTTGAAAGGCTCATTTCTGCTTGGCAAAACTGCAGCAAAGCAAATGATCAAGCAAATTGAAGCTGAAGGGACAGACCCACAGCCCGGTACAATCATCTTCATTACTTCAACTCATACAATTTTAGCTGAACCCAATGCAGTTGGTTTCTCTGTCGCTAATGGTGGGCTAGGTCAATTGACAAAAGCCATGGCGCAAGCAATGGCTCCTCATGGCGTTCGTGTGAATGCAATCGGGCCAAGCAATGTTATGACGCCAATGCTAGCTGAAGTGGCTAAAAATGACAAAAAACGCAAAAAAGCATTAGAGCGCTCACCTATGGGCCGGTTCGGCAATCCAACGGAGATCGCATCCATCGCAGCTTTCCTAGCCAGTGATGACGCAAGCTATATAACCGGCCAAACCATCTACGCCGACGGCGGCGCCCTCTCAATGAGATGCTCAAGACCCGACGAAGATGAAAATAGCGACGAGGAATAGGTCAGTTGTAGGTTGGCTCTGAGAAGTTATAATTTTCACCAATCTCTCCACTGACTAGCAATACCCTCTCCGGCACCGTATTTGCTGCTTTCAATACCAGCTGCTTTAGCAATCTGGTCAAATAATTCACATAAATCCTCTCGCTCCCCTGTCTCTATAAGTGAACCATCGGTCGCGTCGTTTAATTCATTTAGTGACAGAACTGCAATTTTGAATTTCTCCACTTTTTGTGCTTCTTCAGCATCTTGACCGAGCGAAATTAAATTTGATATTAAACTATCTAAAATTGCTTGTGCTTTGTTACAGTTTTCTTCCGTATATTGCTCTAAACCATGTTTAAAGTTATCCCTCCATCCATTGAATGGATAATGTGTTCTACTGGCCTCTAATTTTTCAGAATAACTCATTTTAATTCCTATTGATTTTATTTCATTAAGGTAAGTATCTTCAAAATGATATTTGGGGGCGACAGCAATTTCCTGAGTAAATATCGAAATAATAATTATGCTATATAAATTGCTCATTTTTAAAATCCGTTTAGTTAATGCCCTTAGATGAAGAAGGAGTTCAGTCCATTTCGGACTAAGGATATTGCAACAGCGCGGTTGCTCGTGGGCAACCTGAAGCGCAACTAAAAAAG
>JAJFHW010000271.1 GCA_021775385.1 Hyphomicrobiales bacterium
GCAGGGAGGCTTTGAATTAAACTATTCTAGTGATGTTGACCTCATCGTTTTTTATGATCTTGATCGAATGACGTTAAAAGAGGGGATAGAGCCCAGCACGTTCTTTGTAAAGTTGACCAGAAACATGGTCAAAATGATGCAGGAACTAACGGCTGATGGCTATGTCTACCGAGTTGATTTACGTCTAAGGCCTGACCCGGGTGCCACCCAAATAGCACTCTCCACTGATACAGCTTATTCTTATTATGAAAGTTTTGGACAAAATTGGGAGCGCGCAGCAATGATCAAGGCGCGCCCAGTGGCTGGAGATATAGAGGCCGGAGAAGAACTTTTAAAAGGGCTAGCTCCCTTTGTTTGGCGTAAATATCTGGATTTTGCAGCCATAGATGATATTCACGCAATGAAGAGGCAGGTTAATGCTGTCAAAGGGCACGGCACCATAGCGATAACAGGACACAACATTAAATTGGGACGCGGTGGCATTCGCGAAATTGAATTTTTCACTCAAACACAGCAACTCATCGCAGGCGGACGACAACCTCACCTAAGAACCATAAAGACTTTAGAGACACTCAAAGGTCTAACTGAAGAACAATGGATCGCCCCAACGGCTCGGGATGAACTAACAATTGCCTATAATTTCCTGCGTCTTGTTGAACACAGAATTCAATTGGTCAATGATGAGCAAACCCATACTCTGCCTAAAACAGAAGAAGGCATGACCAAAATAGCCAACTTTTCAGGCTTTCAAACACTTGATGAGTTTTCTAATAAATTACGACATGAACTAGAAACAGTTCAACATCATTATGCAGAACTATTTGAAGACGATAAATCACTTGCGAGTGAGTGCGGTAATCTTGTTTTTGTAGGAGATGATATTGACCCAAACACAAAAGAGACAGTTGCTAACTTAGGCTTTAAAGATCCTGTAAAAGCTATAGAGACAGTTAAAGCTTGGCACTATGGCAGGTATGCGTCAACGCGAAGTGAAAGAGCAAGAGAGCGCCTAACAGAATTCCAACCGAAACTTCTTGAAGCTTTAGCTAATACAGAACAACCAGATGGTGCCCTCTCTGTCTTCGATAAATTCTTAAGTGAATTACCAGCCGGCGTACAGTTGTTTTCGTTATTGTCATCTAATCCAAAATTATTAAACCTAATCGCCGAAATAATGGGAACGGCACCCGGTCTTGCCCGAGTTTTATCTCGCCGCTCAAAAATACTAGATGCTGTATTGGCACCAGAATTTTTCGGAGATTTACCAGACCATGATGCGTTAAGCAAAATTATTGAAGAGAGCTTATCAAGCTGCAAAGATTATCAGGACACACTTGATCTCGCACGAGTAATCGGCCAGGAACAATCATTTCTAATTGGCGTTAGATTGCTCTCAGGAGTTATAAGTGTTGATGAAGCATCATTTGCTTACTCTCGGTTAGCTGAGACCATCATTCAAAAATTACTCGAAAAAGTAGAAGAAGAAGTGAGGAGTGTTCATGGTGGCTTTGAAGGAGCTTCCGTAACTGTGCTGGCAATGGGTAAACTTGGCGGGTATGAGATGACAGCAAGCTCAGACCTTGATCTCATTTTGATTTATGATTTCAATCAAGATCAAGTCCAGTCAGATGGAGAAAAACCACTTTCCCCGACACAATATTATTCACGCATTACACAAAGGCTTATCTCAGCTCTTTCAGCTCCAACAGCAGAGGGCGAGCTTTATGAAGTTGATATGAGATTAAGACCATCAGGAAGAGCCGGTCCAGTTGCAACACAAGTAAATAGTTTTATCGATTATCAAAAAAACAAAGCATGGGTATGGGAACATTTAGCCTTAACAAGGGCTCGTTGTTTAACCGGTTCAACAAGTTTGAAAAATAAACTCAATGAAACAATCAAGGGTGTTATAGCCCAAGAGCGTGAAAAGGGTCAGCTCCTAATAGATGTTAGGGAAATGCGTGAGAGAATAGCTAAAGAAAAAGGCACAGAAAATATTTGGGATATTAAGCAAGTTAGAGGGGGGCAAGTTGATATCGAATTCATTTGCCAATATCTTCAATTGCAATTTTCTCATAAATATCCACAAATTATAAGCACAAATACACTATCCAGCCTTGTTAAAATTGCGGAACACAATCTTCTTGAAAAACAGTGGGGCCCCCAGCTGGTCGAGGCATCTCATTTATATAATGATTTAATCCAGGTCATAAGGCTCAGCACGGAAAAAGGCTTTTCTTCTGAAACCGCAAGTATAGGATTAAAGTTAAGACTTGCCAAAACGGCAAATTTGGAATCGTACCAGGAGTTAGTTGAAAAACTGACAAATACCCAAAAACAAGTGAAAATAATTTTTAATGAAATCTTTAATTAAAAATTTCTAGAAAAATGCGACGGAAATAAATCTTCCCATCCGTATTATAAATATCAAATGACAATTAATACGAATTAAAAACGAGGAAGAGTTAATGTCAAAAAAATTAGCACTAGGAGCGGGTATTGTAATTTTAGCTACGACCATAGGCGGTGTAGCTATTGCAAAGAACCATGGAAAACATTGTAACCGTGGTGGCGGCCATCACCCACACCATGCAATGAAAAAACATGGTATGAATATTATGCGCCACGCCGATGTTGATAAAGATGGAAACATCACAAAAGCTGAATTACTCGCCGCACAAGAAAAAAAGTTTAAAGATTTTGATCTGAACTCTGATGGCAGTGTGACTGCTGAAGAAGTACAGAAAAAACTATCTAGCCATTATGAAAAAATAGCAAAGAAAATAACGCGCAAATTTGATGAAAACCGTGATGGCAAAGTTACTGCTGAAGAATTCTCAAAACATGCTGAAAAAAAACTTTATATGCTTGACCTAAACGACGATGGTGTCATCAGCAAAGAAGAACGTCCACGCAGACGAATGGGCG
>JAJFHW010000272.1 GCA_021775385.1 Hyphomicrobiales bacterium
AGTATAATGATTTTATATTAAAACAAATTGGAAATACTGATCATGTAGCATTAAAAAATTTTGAAAAAAATCAACTTACTAAACGGGAATTAGAAACATTGTATTTTTTATTGCAGGGTAAATTAAATACTGAAATTGCAATAGATATGGGTGTTGGGGTTTCTACTATTAAAGCTCATATGGTATCTATTTTTCGAAAATTTGGAATACATAACAGAACAGGAGTTGTCTCAGAATGTTTGCGTTTTTAAAGTGGGGGTAATGTTTTGTTAGTTGAACCTTCCTCGTGGTGTTGAACATGGTTGATATTTATTTGATGTTCTTGTGAGGTAGATATTGGCGACTTCTGTCATCTTTATGAACACAAACTAATATTTCTCAGCGTGCAATGTTTTATTTAATACAGTCTATATATACCCCCCCCCTCAAGCCTAGCGACTTACGTATTGCGCTTTCGGTTCGAAAATACTAGATAAAAACTAATCCGATTAAGCTGTATCTTCACACAAATAGTATGTAGTACTGGTATGTTTGGAAATGGTACGGAGCAATAATGATTTAAATTGGACGAACAGTAAGTCCCCGTACGGATCTATTTATTTCTGCTTCTGGTATTTATTGCTAATTTTATATGGCTGCCAATGCAAGTAATCTCCCTCAGTTCATTGTTTAATTTTAACTGTTTTAACTATCATTAAAATGGAGAAAATTATTATGCACTCAAAGTGGCTCAGATAATCATTGAGTGATGGCACAAGCAACACTACCCCGTTAGGGATGATCTAATTCCACTCAAGCCGTTCTAGTTTTTCACGAAATGCAAATATGATGATGTGGCTTTCTATTATTGATTTGCTTTTATTTAAGTTTTCACTGTTTTCTGCGGATACTTTGAAAATTAAGTTGTTTTCATCCACGAAAAATTCAGCCTTACCGCAAGGAAAATCAACTTTACCTTCGGTGTTAGAATAGGTGGTCTCAACTTTATGAGCGAAATGTTTACACATTTGAACAAGGTATTTCTCTGGGGTTTCTGTTGTAAACTGGCTTTGACTACTTAACATTTCTATCTCCTTTTGAATGAAACCTATTTTGTTTTTTTATGGGTGCGATAATTTCTATGCGCTGGGTGTTGTTGCTTGTTGTCTCTATTCTTGCTTCGACTTGGTATACTTCAGACAGTGTTTCTTCGGTTAAAACTTCAAGAGGTTTACCTGACGCTATGAGTTCTCCATTATTAAGGAGGATTAATTTGTCGCAATATCTGAGTGCTAAATTAAGGTCATGCAGGGCAATGAGTGCGATTTTTTCCTTGGCTTTAATTATGTTTCTCATTTCAGATAGTACCGTTAAACGCCAGTGTAAATCTAAAGCGCTTGTCGGCTCGTCCAGCAAGTAAATGTCGGGTGAGCGTAGGAGAAGCATAGTCAAACCAACTAACTGACGTTTGCCACCAGATAAACTTTCGAGTGGTTTTAAAGCTTCTTCGGTTAAGCCGAATTGTTCTAGTTGGTCTGCAATTGTTGTTTGTAGTACTTCATTCGAGAGTGGTAGATTTAATGCTCTTGCTAAACTCCATAATAATTCATATGGGGTTAGTGAGCTTGCTTGAGGCGGCGACTGTGTCATTAAACCGAAAATCTGGCTACGTTCTTTTCTCGAGATATGTGTGATGTCATTTGAGCCATATGTTGTGATTTGCTCTGCATTTCCGGGCCACAATAATGATTTTAATAAAGTGGATTTTCCTGCTGCGTTTGGACCAATGAGGCCAATGACATCACCTTGGTTTAAAGTTGGAAGGGTGATGTTTTTTAACGCGTGATGTTTACCATACCAGAGATTTAATTGAGTGATTTTGAGGGAGGTCATAGACGTTGCCCTCTCATGAAAATTAAGGCAATTAAAATTGGTACTCCAATAAATGATGTAATGATGCCAACTGGAATGAGTATGCCTGGTATGAGTGTTTTTGATAGTAGTGAAGCAAATGACAGAATGACTGCGCTGCAAAGGCATGCACCTGGTAAGAGAAAGCGATGATCCTCTCCCAAAATTAGTCGTGCTATATGAGGGCCAACGAGACCAATGAAACCAATGGTACCGACGAAACAAACAGAAAAAGCGGTTAAAACTGAAACACGTAAAATCATGAATAATCTGTAGCGCTCTATGTTTAACCCTGTACTTGATGCTTGATTTTCTCCGCTTCTTAAAAGGGTCATGATCCATATGTTACGTAAGCTAAAGGGGAGAGTGATGAGAAAAATAATAGAAACGATAATAACCTCTGACCAGCCTGCTTTCGTAAGGTTTCCGATGGTCCAAAATACGATTTGTTGTACCGCTTCAGCAGAAGCTACATATTGCAAAAGGCTGGTTAAGGCGTTGCACAAAAACATGATGGCCACGCCGAATAGTATGATTGTATTTTTAGAACCTGATTGAAATGCGGTACAGGATATTATGAGTAAACTCGCTATAAGAGCGAAAACAAGGCTCACTGCTGGAACTAATATTGGAGCGGGGAGAAATGGAATGTTATTTGTAAAAACACTTGCGAAGACAATTGCGCAACTTGCTCCTAGTACTGCGGCAGAAGATATGCCAAGCGTGAAGGGACTTGCTAAAGGATTGTTTAATCCCGTTTGAGTTTCAATACCAGCTAGACCAAGAGCGCAACCAATGATGATAGCAATGAGTGCATCGGGCAAGCGGATATCCCAGAGTATAATTTTATCTGTGGTAGATAAACTTTCAGGTGAGATTAAGCCATTTAGGATCGTTAGAAATGACAGGTTTGATGGCCCTGTCATGATGTCCAGGGATAGAAATACAATACAAAGAGTAAAAAGACAGATGAGAAAGGAGACCTTTTGTAAGCTCTTGAATTTATATTGGTCATGTAAATTGGTTGACTTCATGATTGGGTTTCTAATGTTATGAGATAGATACCGTCTAATTTAAAGATGAGGAATTTATCGTAAATTTCTGACATTGTTTTTTCTGGTGTGAGGTCTTTGAAAAGTTCTGGGTTGACCCATTTAGCGAAACTCTCAATTGCTACTATATTAAAGGGAGAGTTATAGAAGTTGTGCCAAATACCGTGAGCGCGGCCCGTTTGAACTGCCTTTAAAGATTGCATCACAGGTGATGATAGTGCGCGTTTCAACGATTTTTGAGCTAAGTCTTTATTTGAAGTTGGGCCGAGAACTGGTATTGCTTTGCCGCTTAAGAATTCTTCTTTTGTACCTGAAACTGTACCGATCCATACATCAGGATTTTTTGTTAACAAGAACTCTACTGAATGTCGTCCAGTGGGGCCGGGGGCAATTGGGGTTGAAATGTTTTTGCCACCGACAAGGCCGATAAAGGGGCCAAGCATGCCGCTTGCCATGCCGACACAACATTCAAACCGACCAATGTGGGCTTGTAGAAAAACAGTGGGTTTTTTACCTTTGTAACCTGCTAATCGTTGTTTGATTTTTTGAATACGTTGTTGATAAAATTCAATGTAATTATTTGCGTTCTCTTCTTTTCCAAGAGCTTTACCCAATGCGCGAATGGAAGGGACAGTATTTTTAAATGGGTTCATTCTAAAATCAATGAAAATGATTTTAATACCGGCTTTTTCGAGTTGATTGATTAGTTCTTTGTTTTTTGAACCAGGACCATGATCTTTTACGCCGAAAATAGCTAGGTCAGGCTGGAGTGTTATTATCTGTTCAGTTGAGACGCTATCAGCATTTTGTAATCCGAAATATTTTATTTGGTTGTAACTAGCAAATTTTTCTTTGAGCTTTTTTTCCAAATTTGGGTTGGTATCCCTTAATGGATTTAACATTCCAACAACACGTTTGGCAGGGTTTTCTTTATCGAGTAGTGCAAGAGTTGTTAGATAGCGTCCTTCACTCAAGATGATCCGAGAAACGGGTTTAGCTAGAGTGATTGTTCTACCTAGAACATCTTTTATTATCAGTTGTTTTGCGGCAGATATATTTGTTTGGACTAATAAAAAAGTCAAAAATAAAATTATTGTTTTCATTATATTACAACTTTGTTTTTTAAATATACAAACTCCACCCTCTCTTTTTTGAGAGGATGGAGTGCTTTTCCGAAAATAGAAAAATCTATTTTTAGGGGGATTAGAATTCGGCTTTTGCACTTAGGTATACTGAGCGTCCTGGTTCACGTAACGGTACATAAAATGCCTCATAGTCCTGACCTGTAGTTGCACGGTCAGAATATGTTTCATTGAAGATATTATTTACTTCAGCTCTTAAAGTAATTTTGGGTATAGATTTTGGTTCATATTGAATGAATGCGTTTACGACTTCATAGGCAGGTAATGGGTTTCCTGGAGTGTTATCGGAAACCAGAAAAATATTTGAGAAGTCATTTTGTTTAAGAGCAATTTGAATATCACCACCAATGGTTATACCTGTACCCTCAAATTGATGAGAGGCTTCTAAAGTTATCAATTCACCCATATTAGTGCCCCACGACCAGGCGGTTGTGCTAATTGGTTCTCCATCACCTGTTGTGTCGATATTCGAATATTTAGCTTTCACAAAACCTGTGTCCCACTTATAACCAAGTGCTACATCAAAAGCTTTTGACTTAATATCTAAGGTGTTGTTCCGATCAACGCTTCTAAAGCCGGCATTGTGGCCGATTGCATCATCGATAGTGATGACGGAGTAATTTACGTCAGCCGTAAAGCCTTTATATTTAGCTGAGATACCAGCTGTATAATTATCTGAATGGAAGGTTTCAACATTGGTATAATCCCAATCATTATAATTTAACAATGCTTCGGCAAGTGGTATGCGGCCAAAGACATGAGCGTATCCGCCTTTTAATGTGAAAATATCATTCAGATCATATTCGCCTGATATGTTTCCACTAAACCCTGTATCATTAAGGTCTGTACCATCCACACCCGTGAACCTTTGATTGTCTACACGGCCACCGAAAGAAAGTCTTGCGTTTCTCATTATATCTAGTCTTGCTTGTGTAAAGAGACCAATGTTGCGATCTTTTTCAGTCCCAAGTGCGAAAGCTGGATCACCCAGTGTACCCCCTTCAGAATCTGTATGGAAGAAATCAACACCAGCGACAATGTCGCCTTGAGAAATGTTAAACTTATTTTCAATTTTTCCTGACCAGGTTTTTGTTTCTGCCAGATTTGTCAAGGTAGAGAAGGGGAGGTCTAAAAATTCTAATTTAGAAGCACTGTAGGCAATGACGAGTTTAGGGTCCCACCAACCGTTTGGTTTTTCATCAGTATAGTTAAAGACAAAACCGTTACGGGACATATTAAATTCTTTTGGATCTCTTGGTGCGCCAAATGTAACAGATCCAAAGTTCGGGCGGAAAGGGCGCAGTGCATCATCGTTGACCCATTCATAACTGAGCTCGAAACGATCACCAGTCATTGCTTCATAAGCAAGTTTCCCTAAAGCTGACTGTAAATCGACTGCAGTACCTTCTTGCTCAACCCGATTACCGGCATCCCAATTTTCACCATTTGCATATTTGTAATAACCAAGGGCTTCAAAACCATTTGATATGGTGTAGCCTGAAACATCTGTTGTGAATGTTTTGCTGTTTGTGTCGTAAGATACTTTGGCAAAGCCGCCTAGGGTTTTACCAGGTTCTAAAAGATCTTTTACGTCAACAGTTTCAAATTGAATAGACCCACCGAGTGCTCCTGGGCCAGCATCTACTGGGGCAACGCCTGGGTCAACACGAGCAGCTTTAAGTAGAGATGGGTCGATTAACAATGTGCCTGTATGGTGGAAAAGATCATTTGATTGAATAGCACCATCTACTGAAACGGCTAAATTTTTATCTTCGATGCCATAGACAAAGATTTTTTGGCTTACTGCGGTTGACCCACCGACTGAAACGGATGTTTCATTTGCGAATATGTCTTGTAAATCTTTAGGATTAATACGATCCAGGTCTTCTTTGGCAAGAACAATGCCTGGTACACCTACCGGCGGATTTTCTAAAATTGTTCCTTCATATTCATTGTCATTCTTTGTTTTGTTAGCGCCATCAACATTGATTTGATCAAGTGGTGTATTAGATTGTGCTGATGCTGCAATACTTCCAGTACTTATTAGTGCGAACACACTAAGCGCTGTTGCAAAATTAGATGCAACTTTCATTTTGAACTCCCAAGTTACTAAATTTCCCTCAACTTGCCACCACTATATTTTACTGGTCGAGGTTCTGCCTTTCAGAAATCGTCAGTTTTCTTCGTGAAAAAGCCATATTGAGGATAAAAGTTAGATTAAGGTAGTTCGTTTTAATCAAATTTGATGTTGAGCAGTATGCATGTATCTATAAGAAAATAATGCATTTATCTGCTTTTGGCTTTGTGTGTAATATATTTTTTGCCTAAGATATGTCAGGTCAAATTATTATGACCTTAATGCGCAATTTCATTTGCA
>JAJFHW010000273.1 GCA_021775385.1 Hyphomicrobiales bacterium
ATCCGCCCATCCTTTTGAAATTAAGGCGCGGACATTGGCTTTTTCTACTGCTTTACAAATGAGGTCAGTGAGTTCTTTTTCGTCTCTTGGGATCATGCTGCCAAAGCCGATATATATTGGAGAGGCCCCTTTTTCTAGAAAATCGATCAATTCGGGAGTTGGTTCCCAGTCTTTATTTTCGTGATCATTAAAAGAAAACCCAATAATTTGCGCATTTTCAGGCCAGTCATTTGGTCTTGGGTGTAGGCTTGAACTATAGATATGGAGAAGGGGAACTGAGGTTCCTGCCTTTTTGAAAGAGTGAGTGAACATGGAGTTTGAGGGGAGATTTAATTTTTTTCTCAATTCTTTATAAATACCAGAATAAAAGACTCGAGAGAATCGGACAGGTAGATGGGTTAATTTGTTATAGAATCGCCCAGACAACAGCCCGAATTTTTGGGGCATCATTATGTTTGGGTGGTGCTCTGTTGGGGCGAGCGGAACTGTTGAAACAAAAATGAGAGGAACTTTTTTTGCTTCAGCTAAATCTGAGCTGGCAGGTAAGGAGACATGAGAGATAATCAGGTCTGTATTATCAGCGACATGGGGGAGGGTAGTGATTAACACGTCTCTTATGTGCTGTTTGAAAAAGGCTAGCATCTTTCTCATTTTAAAAAGATTGAAGTTGAGCAAATCTTGCTTTTGTGTGGCTTCTAATAAGGTTTTAATAGGTTCTAAGCCGATTTTGGCATATTCCAGGTCATGGGATAATATCCACTCTTTAAAGTCAATAGGGGCTGCTAAGCGTACTGTAAAGCCTGAGTTTTTGAGGGAAATGGCGAAGTTAATGAAGGGTTCTACGTCTCCTCTTGTGCCACTTGTTATTATAGTTATATGGGCCATTTTTTCATTAATCCTGATTAATTAATCTTAAAATTGATGAGTTATTGAGTGTGTGAAGACTGGTATTTTGAATTGTGGAAACAGTGAAAATAAAAAAAATGACATTTCCATGTCGTTAAGTGTTGACGGATGAGCAAAGGCTATATATGTTTCGGCCAACTCACAACAGGTCGTAAGTGAATAAATGTCGCCAGCGGATGCTCTTAAATTCGCAGCTATTCATTGGAATAGACGGAGACTTAAACGCTTAAACACTGATGTTTGAAACCAAGAACTACATGAGAGACCCATGATCCTTATTGGTCATTTTTGACTGTTAATGATCCTCTGATGTTTTGATGTTGAGCCTTTTGGCATTCCGCATATGTGGATGTTGTCAATGTGGGCTCAGCTCGTTTTTGGTGTTTAAGGATCATAAATCGCCTTATATGGGCCCGCTCTATTGGATGAGCGAGTTTGGTAAGGCGCTAAACTTTGGATGTAGCAAATGCCTACAATACAACAGCTTGTTAGAAAACCGCGGAAACCGCAGGTTAAAAGAAATAAAGTGCCAGCGATGGAGGCTTGTCCTCAGAAGCGCGGCGTATGTACACGTGTTTATACGACTACTCCTAAAAAGCCTAACTCAGCGATGCGTAAAGTAGCGCGGGTGCGTTTATCAAACGGCTTTGAGGTGACAAGCTATATTCCTGGTGTTGGACACAACCTGCAGGAGCACTCAGTTGTTCTTATTCGCGGTGGTCGTGTAAAAGATTTACCAGGTGTTCGTTATCACATCTTGCGCGGTGTGCTTGATACTCAAGGTGTTGCTGATAGAAAGCAACGTCGTTCGAAGTATGGTGCGAAGCGTCCGAAGTAAACCCTTTGGTTTATTGTTTTAAGTTTTTACGAATTTTTATTTAAGTTATTGACTTGTAAAAGTTATTTGTTGGGAGAGCAGCATGTCACGCCGCCACAGAGCAGAAAAAAGAGATATCATTCCTGATCCGAAGTTCGGTGATGTTGTCTTGACTAAATTTATGAACAGCATCATGAAGGATGGCAAGAAGTCAGCCGCTGAACGCATTGTATATGGTGCTTTGGATCGTGTTGAAGATAAAGCTAAGACTGACCCAGTAGAATTGTTTCATCAGGCTTTAGAGAATGTTAGCCCTGCTATTGAAGTTCGTTCTCGCCGTGTTGGTGGTGCGACGTATCAGGTGCCTGTTGAAGTTCGTACGGAACGTAAGAAGGCTCTTGCTATTCGCTGGTTGATTGCAGCAGCACGTGGCCGTAATGAGAATACAATGGTTGAACGTCTTTCTGGCGAGCTAATGGATGCGGCGAACAATCGCGGTTCAGCTGTTAAGAAGCGTGAAGATACACACCGGATGGCTGAAGCTAACCGTGCATTTTCACACTACCGTTGGTAGAAAAATTGGCGCCTATAGAATTTTAGGCGTTGGTAGATTTTTAGAATTTAATTTTTTGAAATTTTATGTTTCAATTTTGAGGAACCGGTCAAATGGCCCGCGAATACGACATTAAAGACTATCGCAACTTCGGTATCATGGCTCACATTGATGCTGGTAAGACGACGACCACAGAACGTGTTCTGTACTATACTGGAAAAAGCCATAAAATTGGTGAAGTACATGATGGTGCTGCAACTATGGACTGGATGGAACAAGAGCAGGAACGTGGTATTACGATTACCTCAGCTGCGACAACTTGTTTCTGGAAAGATAAGCGTCTTAATATCATTGATACGCCTGGTCACGTTGATTTTACAATTGAAGTTGAACGTTCGTTACGTGTGCTTGACGGTGCTGTAGCTCTTCTTGATGCGAACGCTGGTGTT
>JAJFHW010000274.1 GCA_021775385.1 Hyphomicrobiales bacterium
GTGAGTGCTTATTATCCTTATTTTGCTGAAGGGCCATATGTACGTATTCACTATATTATTGGCCGGGATGAAGGCAAAACACCTAAGCGTGTGTCAAAAGCTTTAGAAAAAGATATTCAAGAAATTTCGCGGCGCTGGGAAGACCGGATGCACGATGAAATTTCTAAGATTCATGATGTGTCTGAATCTGAGTTACTTATAGAACAATATGGGCATGCATTTCCGGTTGGCTATCAGGAAATTTATAAAACAGACCGTTTGATGAGCGATATCCATATCATTGAAGAGATGGATGAAAACCGCCCAACTGCAGTTTCGTTTTATCGCTCAGAGGGAACTGAAGCAGAATGTGTGGAAGTCACATTATATAATTTATCGACTTCAATTCCTCTCTCAAAACGAGTGCCTATTTTCGAAAACCTTGGCTTTTCGGTGATTGATGAGCGTAGTTATGTGATCACCCCTGATAAAGGTGAGGGGCAGCCGTCTGTTTGTCAGCATATGATGAAGCTGAAAGTGCGGAATGGTGAGACAATTGATCTGACTAAACTTGAGGAGAGATTAGTAAAAGGGTTTATGTCTGTTTGGCGCGGGGATGCGGCAGATGATGGTTATAACCAAATGATTTCTTTGCTTGGTATTCATTGGCGTGAAGCGGCGTTATTGCGCGGGTTTGGTAGTTATCTACGTCAGATAAATGTGCCGTATGATCAGGATTACCTGGTTCAAACTTTGGTTCACTATAAATCTGTAACCAAGGATTTGATTGAACTCTTTAAACTTCGCTTTGATCCGTCAATGCAAAAGGGTGCACCTGCTAAAATTAAAAAAATAAATAAAAAAATAGATCAGGTTTTAAGTGACATACCAAGTCTTGATGAAGATCAGATTTTACGTCATTTCAGAAATTTGATTATGGTGGCGCTGCGCACTAACTATTATCAACGTGATGAACATGGTATGGCTCCGGAGGAACTGGTCTTTAAATTTGATAGTCAGACTATCGATGGTGTGCCAGAGCCAAAACCATTTCGTGAGATTTTTGTATATTCTCCGAAGGTTGAGGGTGTGCATTTGCGGTTTGGTAAAATTGCACGTGGTGGATTGCGTTGGTCAGACAGACATCAGGATTTCCGTACAGAAGTGCTTGGTTTGGTAAAAGCACAATTGGTGAAAAATACGGTGATTGTGCCAACAGGTTCTAAGGGTGGGTTTGTTCCTAAAGACATGCCATCTAACCCGAGCCGAGAAGAATTTATGGCTTGCGGTATTGCTGCTTATAAGCGGTTTATCAATGGAATGCTTTCAATTACTGATAATATGGTTGGTAAGAAGGTTGTCGTTCCAGAAAATACTGTTCGTCATGATGATGATGACCCTTATTTGGTTGTGGCAGCTGATAAGGGAACGGCAACGTTTTCTGATATTGCCAATGAGATTTCATGTTCGCGTGGATTTTGGCTTGGGGACGCTTTTGCCTCTGGTGGGTCTCAAGGTTACGATCACAAAGTTATGGGCATTACAGCTCGTGGTGGTTGGGAAGCTGTGAAGCGTCATTTCAGAGAAATGAACATTAACATTCAGCGTCAGCCCTTTACAGCTATTGGTGTAGGCGACATGTCTGGTGATGTTTTCGGCAACGGAATGTTATTATCTAAGGCTACAAAACTCCTTGCAGCTTTCGATCATAGAGATATTTTCATTGATCCAAACCCAGATCCTAAATCATCATGGAAAGAACGTAAGCGGTTGTTTGATGCCGGGCGTTCAAGTTGGCAGGACTATAATGCAAAATTGATTTCTAAGGGTGGAGGTATTTTTTCTCGCTCAGCTAAATCGATTAAACTTAGTGCTGAAATTAAAGAGATGCTGGGTGTTTCTGATAATGAGATGACACCTACCAAATTGATGAAAACTATTTTGAAGTCAAATGCCGACCTGCTCTGGTTTGGTGGTATCGGGACGTATGTTCGTGGTTCCACACAATCTGATAGTGCAGTAGGGGATCGTGGCAATGATGTGCTTCGTGTCTCTGCTCAAGAGCTGAATGTGAAAGTGATTGGTGAAGGTGCTAATCTTGGTATTACCCAAGAAGGGCGCATGGAGTTTGCAGTTTTAGGTGGCCGGGTTAATACGGATGCTATCGATAATTCAGCTGGAGTTAACTCTTCTGATCTTGAAGTGAATATTAAGATTGCTCTTGGCTCTGCTGTTGCTTCGAACCGAATTTCAACAGATAAGCGTAACAAGATCTTATCATCTATGACTGAGCAAGTTGCGAAGCGGTGTTTGGTGAATAACTATGAACAAACATTGACTTTAAGTTTGGCTGAGCGGCGCGGTATTACGGAAATTGGGTTCCAACAACGTTTGATGCGGGTTCTGGAAGAAAAGGGTTTGATGAACCGAGAGATCGAGAATTTGCCTGAAGATGCTGTGCTAGCTGAGAGAAAAGAAGCAGGCGAAGCGTTGACACGACCGGAGCTTTCGACGCTTCTAGGGTTTGCGAAAATTGATCTCTTTAATGACTTGATTGAGAGTGATGTCGTTGATGATCCTTATTTTGCTGCATCCTTAAAAAATTATTTCCCCGATGGTATGCAAAAAGATTTTGCTTCTGAAATACGGAACCATCCTTTGCGCCGGGAGATTGTTGCAACTCAATTGACGAATAATATTATCAATCGGGGTGGGTCAACTATGGCTGTTCGATTGGAAGAAGAAACTGGTCATAGCCGCGGCGAACTTGCTGCTGCGTTTACTGTCGCGACTGCTGTTCTTGGTTTAAATGATATTTACTCATCTCTTGATGATCTTGATAATAAACTTGATGGGGCCTTGCAGTTGAAGATTTATTCTCGACTACAATTTATCTCACGTAGAAAAACGGCCTGGTTTATTACAAATGGAGATTTCTCTAAAGGCTTGTCGAAAGAGATCAAGGCTTATCAAAACGGGCTCAGTGCCTATATGAAGAAAGTTCAACTTACACAGACTGATGATCAAAAAGCTCAAATATCGGCTGATATGAAAGAGCTTATGGATGGTGGATTACCTGAAAAAGTTGCTCTTTCTCTTATGAACTTGATGGCGAAGAATGAGGGTTTGGATGTTGTGAAAGCAGCGCGCAATTCTGATCTGGATGTTGCCAAGCTCACGCAAGTTCATAATATCATTGATGACCAGTTACGGCTTGGAGCGCTTATTCGCGCTACAGACCATGTGCCGGTTTTAGATGTTTATGATCGCTGGGCGTTAAACGCTGTGGTGAGCCGTATTCAAGGCGCTCGTCGCAGTCTTATGGTTGCTATTGGACATGAAGAGAAGGGTTTTGATGTTTGGATGGATCATAAAGGTTTAGCTGTTCAACGGGTCAAAGGTGCCATTGATGAAATTATAAATGGTGGTGAGATTGGATTGTCGAAACTCATTGTGGCTGTTGGTCAGATTGATGAACTTTCACATTAGAGATTACCGTCTTTAAATAAGTTTAAAAAAAACTTTATAAGATATCTGTAAATAGATTTTCGAGGGAAGATTTTTTCGAGGGAAGACTGGCCCGCTCCAACCCGTATCAAGGGAACTGGGGCGGGTTTTTTTTATAGTTTTGACCGTAATTATAAAATTTGCATGGATATAAGTAGGAAATAAAAAAAAAGTCTTGGTGATTTGCAAATGATTTGGCACCATGGGCCGCATGTCAGATGCTTGCAGAAATGTTTTTGAATCTGGGCACGTTCGGAAATTTCTTGTGGTTGTTGAAGAAGACGCACCAGAAGTTGAAGCTGCCCTTGCTTTTGCCGCCAATCGTGTGAGACGCACGGGGGGGATGATCTCTATGCTTTATGTAATTGAGCCTGGGGATTATCAACATTGGCTTGGTGTTAAAGAAATTCAACGTGAAGAGGCTTTGCAAAAAGCAAAAGCTGTATTTCGTTTGTTTCGCCGTAAATTAAAGGGTGCTTCTTTTGAAGACCTTGAGGTCGAAGAAATCATTCGTGAAGGTAAAATAGCAGACGAGATTTCTAAATTAATTGAAATTGATGAAGACATTGCCATTATTGTGCTTGGTGCTTCTGTTGAGCAATCAGGACCTGGACCTCTTATTACGAACCTATTTACAGGTAACAAGGCAGGCACTTTTCCTATTCCCATCTCCATCATTCCCGGGCATTTAACCTGGGATGACATCACAGCGCTGGCTTAATTTAGAGATGATAAATATAAATTATTGACTAGAGCATGTTGCTTTTATATGAATCTAGGAAGCATGCTCTAATCTTTTGTTTAAGCTTGTCATTTTAGTGGCACTTCAGTTTGCTCTTCTCTGTGCTTCAGGTGCCCACAAAGCATCCGCACTAGCAACCGTGTCTTTCGCATAACCGATATTCGCATTATGTGACCTTTAGATGCCCACGATGCATCCGTTTTTGTGAGGGCACGCTTTAAGAGTTTTATTCTCTGGTCAATTGTTGGGTTTTGAGCTATAACATCCTAGTTTAGAAAGATTCTTAATTGTAGTTGTGCTATACTCTAGCAAATATTTTATTCTGGCCTCAAATCTTAGAACACAGACTTTTGGCCTCAGATTTTTGGCTTTAGACAGAGAGAGTGGTTATGTTTATTCAAACGGAAGCAACACCTAATCCGCAAACATTGAAATTTATTCCGGGTAAACCTGTGATTGATCAAGGAAATATGGAATTTCTTTCGTCTGATGCGGCTGTAAATTCACCATTGGCGCTTCGTTTGTTTGCTATTGATGGTGTTGAAGCTGTTTTTCTTGGGACTGACTTTATATCTGTGACTAAGGGTACTATGGAATGGCAAAGTTTAAAGCCTGCTGTTTTGGGTGCTATTATGGAGCATTATATGTCTGGTGACCCTGTCATTTCAGAGGGTGATACCGATAATTCTCAGGCTGAGGAAGAATTTTTTGACCCTGCGGATCAAGAAACAGTTAATACGATAAAAGAACTTCTAGAAACACGTGTTCGCCCGGCTGTTGCGCAAGACGGTGGTGACATCGTGTTTAAAGGGTTTCGTGATGGAATTGTATACCTCACTATGCGCGGTGCTTGTGCTGGTTGTCCTAGTTCAACTGTGACTTTGCAGCATGGTATTGAGAATTTAATGCGTCACTTCTTACCTGAAGTTCAAGCTGTTCGACCAGCAGAAGACGCTTATTAGGCTTAACTCTAAATTTTTCTATAGAATTTCAACCTTATGATTTGTGAATTAGCTATTGATACAGCGGGGGCTGGGTGTTCGGCAGCGCTGGCTATTGGTGCGCGCTTTGAGCAAAAAATTTATGCTCGGTTTGATGATATTCGACGTGGCCATGCTGAGCATATAATTACGCAAATTGATGACTTAATGACTGAGGCAGGCATTGGTTATCAATCTCTTAACAGAATCAGTTGTACAATGGGGCCAGGGTCCTTTACAGGAGTGCGAGTGGGCATTGCCTTTGCTAAGGGCTTGGCTCTTGCTTGCGATGTTTCCTTGTATGGGGCGGTTTGTTCTGTTGTTGCAGGACAAAAATTTATAAGGGTTGGGCATGAGGATAAGTTTGGAGTGTCAAACTTAAACACTGATTTATCTCAGTCTGTAAATATTTGCCATGTTGTTGAAGCTGGACGAGATGAATTTTATGTTCATGTTTTTAAACATCCTCAACCAGAACGGCATGAAGCAAATGCGTTGATGGAAGCCAGACCTTTAAGTGAAGTTACGGGACCTGTTTTACTTTCATATCTTGATGTACCGAGTTTTGTTCAAAACCATGAAGTTGGTCTTAGCTTTGGGCCTGGTGGAGAAAAATTTTGCGAGTTAAATCAGTCTTGTAAGAGTGAAATATCTTTGCCGCGGAGTGATGTTAGCTCAGTTTCTTTAGATATTAGAGCTGAAGATTTGTTTCAGCTTGATGAGAAATATTTTAAAATTAATGATGAGGTGTGCCCTTTATATTTACGTGCACCGGATGCGAAACCTCAGTTGGGAAAAACATTGGTACGGAGGCTCTGATGAG
>JAJFHW010000275.1 GCA_021775385.1 Hyphomicrobiales bacterium
AAATGGCCAAGATGTTCTATTTGACATTGACTGGCAAGGCACACAACAACTCCATGAAAAGGTCGGCAAGGACCTTGTTCGTTTATTTATTCTCCCTCCATCTGTAAAAGTACTGGAAGATCGCTTAAAACGGCGTGGTCAAGATGCAGACGATATTGTCGCCGCGCGCATGAAAGAGGCCGCCAATCAGATCAGCCATTGGGCCGAATATGACTATGTAATCATCAATGAAAATCTAGATGAAAGTTTAGGTGAAGTTCAAAACATACTCAATGCAGAGCGATTAAAAAGAGAAAGACGTGTTGGGCTTTCCGCCTTTGTTCGGAACATGACAAACAAAATGGAATAATAGCTCGGATATAAAATGCCGTTTGCTAGTGGGCAACTGTTAGGCACATGAATAAAGCTCAAGCAACAAAAAGGACCGCTCATAATGAATGAGCGGTCCTTTTAAAAAACAATAAAATAAAATTTAAGCCGCTGTATCTTTCAAATATGCAGCTGTAGATTCTCTATTCGCTTCCATTCCTTTTTGTCCTTGCTTCCAGTTCGCAGGACAAACTTCACCATGTTGTTCCGTGAATTGTAGCGCATCAACCATACGGATCATTTCTTCCACATTACGACCAAGCGGTAGATCATTCACAACCATATGACGTACAATGCCCTCTGCATCAAGCAAATAACTAGCCCGATAGGTAACACCCGCCTCAGCTAAAATACCAAGCTCAGATGAAAGTTCGCGCTTAATATCAGCGATCATAGGGAAGTCAACTTCACCAATGCCACCATCATTAATTTCGGTTCTACGCCAAGCTGCATGACAATGTGCACTATCAACAGAGGCCGCGATAACTTTAACATTCCGTTTTTCAAATTCAGACATCATATGATTGAAAGTAACAATCTCTGTTGGACAAACAAAGGTAAAATCAAGCGGATAGAAAAAAACAACAGTATGCGATTTCTCTGCATAATCGTGAACATTAAACTGGTCTACAATTTCACCATTTGTGAGAACTGCAGGCGTACTCACATTAGGGAATTTCCGTCCCACCATAACCATAATAAAATTTCCTTTTAATTGAAGAATTTAGCGCGAAATTAACCAAGTTGAATAAAAAAAACAACCATCATCTGCAAACATAAACAGATCAAAAGTCGCATGTTATAACTGGAAAATAACGCATAAGAATACAATAAAAATTATGTTATTAGAATAGCTTAAGAAGTTTTCTCTAAAGCAAGTGCTAAACGACAATAATCTTTCCAATGCAGGGTCTCGGCACGTGCCGTCGGATCAATATCAAGTTCCGTTAAAATAGAAATAATATCTTTTGAAAGTGATTTTAAACTAGCACGCAGCATCTTACGTCTTTGTCCAAATGCAGCTGCAGTAACTTTCCTAAATACCAAAGGTGAGGGTGTATACTCTAACACATCCTTCGGGCGCAATTGAACGATCGCTGATGAAATCTTAGGAGGCGGAGTAAATGCATCTCTAGGTAAACGATAAACAATTTCAGTTTCGCAACGCCAATTTGCTAAAACACTAAGTCGCCCATACGCTTTGCTACCAGGTTTAGCAACAATACGTTCTGCAACTTCTTCTTGAAACATTAAGGTCATACAAGAGATCGGTAAAGGCCATTTCATTTCAAGCCAATTCGTCAATAAAACGGTACCAATATTATAAGGCAAATTAGAAACAATCTCGATAGGGGATGGCAAATCAACTGCCAAAGACAAACCTAAATTATCCTCTGCCCAATCGACCTTAAGGGCATCACCTATTTGTATAGACATTTTACCAGAAGAATGTTCTGCAACCTGTTCTAATATAGGTAGGACACGCACATCTCTCTCAATGACAAGCAAACGATCAACGCCTTCCATTAAAAGGCCACGAGTTAATCCACCTGGCCCAGGTCCAACTTCAACAAAAGTAGCATCAGGGCGGGCATTGGCAAGGCGGGCAATTTTTCTAGTGATATTTAGATCAAGTAAAAAATTTTGACCAAGAGATTTCTTCGCACGTAAGTCATGCTGATTTAAAATATCTTTTAAAGCCGGTAAATCATCTAAGGCCATAGTTAACTCCCGTTACAGCTATGTGAAGAAACCATACTCATTTGAGCGGCCATCTTAAGCGCCGCTATAAAACTATCAGGCTTCGCTTTACCAGTTCCAGCAATCTCAAGTGCAGTTCCATGGTCGGGAGAGGTACGAATAAAAGGAAGCCCTAAAGTCACATTAACACCATCATCAAAACTCAGTGTTTTAATCGGAATTAACCCCTGATCATGATACATAGTTACAGCAGCATCATACTGCGCCCTCGCTCTTGGGTGAAAACACGTATCAGCTGAAAAAGGGCCTGTAACATTTAATCCTAAGGCACAAAGTTCACGTACAGCTGGTTCAATCACTTCAATCTCTGTCCGGCCAATCGTTCCATCTTCCCCTGCATGGGGGTTTAAGCCTGTGAGAATAATACGAGGAGAAGAGAGCCCAAAACGTTCAGATAAGTCCTTAGAAAGAACTTCAACCGTTGAGCAAATCAACTCTTTTGTTAAAAGCGAAGAAACATCTGCTAAAGGAACATGAATGGTAACAGGTACAACACGCAATTCATCAGAGGCCAACATCATCACAGGAAGACAATCAACATTATAAAATTCTGTTGCTAATGAACCGAGATACTCAGTATGTCCAGGAAATTCAAAACCTGAACCATATAAACTACCCTTATGAACAGGAGCAGTAACCAGGCCACTAGCAACACCAGCATGAATATCTAGTACAGAACTCTTAATGGCCTGAATAACAAAGTCACCATGTTTTACAGATAATTGCCCCTCACGAACCGGAACTAAAGACAAGCTTTGCACAACAGGTAAATAAGATGAAAAGCCTTGTAAAACACTCTCACTATTGGCAATACCAATATCTTTAACAGCAATCTTTAAACCAAGAGCTTTAGCACGTTCGTTTAAAACTTCAGTGCACCCCTGCACATAAAAAGGTGGTAATCCACTTTGTTCTCTGTCAGCAAAAGCTTTTAAAATAATGTCTGGTCCAATACCAGCAGGTTCACCAAGTGAGACAACAAGAGGCTTTTCTAATTGAGTATACATTTAAGAGGTTCATTTCACGTTGAGGAGAAAGCTAAAAAAAGACAGAATAACGCAAAAAAGATGAAGGGAAAGAATAAAGATCAATCAGATATTATATAGAAAAAAAACAATCATATGCAGTTATCTGTTTTGTTCCTCTAGTCTCTATATTCAATATGAGCATCTTGACGTAAATCTTTCATATAGCGTTTTGCACGAAGTCCAAATGCCTTTTGTCTCATTTCACCTAAAGTTTTACGACGTTTGGTATCATCAATCGAAACTAATTTTCGATCACAAACTGCATACATCTCTAACCCTTTGGACGTCGGTTGAGGAGGCGTAATTTGCCCGGCCTTCATATCACCTAAAATAATATTGATAGGAGAGGGTAGTTCGTCTAGCGTCTTCCTACCTAAATTAACAAATGTAGCATTTTTATATGGGGCAACAAGAGATTTCATATTAGAACAACCGCTAAAACGTTTACGAATAGCATCAGCTTCAACATACTGTTTCACAACTTGAGATTGGTCTTTTTGACTAGCGATAGATAAAATAATTTGAACAAGTCTCAATTGTATTTTCTTATTTTGTAATTGTTCTTCGTTTAAGCCAAGCTTTCTTTCAACATCACGATCACTAAAAGAAACATCTCGACCAAATTTACGTCGAACTAATTGTTGCCAAGCCAAAGAGGCTCTAATTCTCTCACGAAATGTAGAAGAACCAACACCCCGAGCTGCTAATGTTGCATAGAACTTTTTCGTAGCAACAGCAGGCTTATCTTTTTTATTGTTGCGTTGTGCTATACGGGTAATCTGCCCATTAAGAACAGTATCGCTAATGATAATATTTTGTCGTTTTGCAATACTAATCTGCAATCTCTCATTGATAAGCTCTTCCAAAGCTTTTTTCTTCAAACCGGAAGCTAATCCTCGTCTGGCCTCATTCTGTAAACGTTTCACAAACCGCTTTTGTAATTTTGCAACTTCAGCCTTGCTGGTAGGCCTTGCTTCTTGAATATAAGCACGCCATCGTTTTTGTGTTGACTTGGATTTTAATTTAGAGCGTAACCGTTTCGTTAATTCAGCAGACGACATCAAATGGAGGTTAACTCTTTGGCTAATATGAAAATCAGTAATAGGGCTATCTTCTACTAAAACCCTGATCTTATGTGCATTTCCAGCAAAAGAAGCAGAAGAAAAAAAGCAGAGAATAAACAACGATAAAAATAGGAAATTAAAAGTTTTCATATCAATCCAGAAATAAAACAACACATAAAGCCAAAAAGGAATCAGACAATAAATTTAGAGGATATAAGCTAATTTATCTACAAAACATTGTCTAGATGATGGCAATCACAGAGTGCAAATAATGTCTAAAACAATCTAAAATATATTAGTTGCTAGAATTTCCAGATTTTGAAGATTGACCAATATCTTGTTGTGCTCCAAACGACCCTAGATGTTTAAGCGTAAAGAACACTTTTACAGATTGGTCAGGATCAACATCACGATCATCAATAAATGATTCATTATATGAAACAGATAGAGAAAAACATTCATCAGAATATTCTAAACCAACATAGTCAGAAACTCTAAAGTCATCTTCAATATCATATCGAATACCGCCAATAAGAGACCAATATTGTGTCAATTTCAAACGAGCATTAGCTAAAATTTCCTGCTCATCAGATATAACTGATTTATCGCCTTGTCCCCTAACAAAGGCATAGTTCAATTGTCCTGTAAGAGGGCCAGTCTTAAAGTTCGCATAAATATCCTGTCTTTGAAGATCGAATTCCTTATCATCAAAACGGCTTTGAGCAACGAGCGTCAAATTATCATTAGGTTTGAAATAAAGCCCCCCAACAAAATCAGACTCATCTTGCTGCAAACCTGACCTGTTAATCTGTGCATTTGAATCAAGAGCGTATGCATTGTCTCCATCAAGATGATAGCTTTGCCCAAATACGGCTCTCATATAGCCACCAGTATAATTCTGTAAAGTATATTGTATACCAACATTCGCTCGCGTACCTGTTTCAATACGATCGTAACCAGAAAATTTATCCGTATCAAAAAGCAAAGTGTCATCAAAAACAAGACTTTGGGCATCTTCATTTGACACATCAAGTTGATCTTTACGGCTTAAATCACTTCTCACAACAATCTGCGCAATCGGCTCAATCACATGAGATGCCCCTTGTGTATGAGCAACAAATGGGAAGCGATATTCTAAACCACCAGAAGCAACACCGCGAGTTTCTGTATCATCACTAAAATTACCTGTCTCAGGATTAACGTAATTATTACCTGTGTAAATATCACCACGCAATTTAGCAAAAGGAGTAATAACTTGTCCTAAACCATCTACAAACTTACGACGCCATGCAATATCAGCGCTCAAACGGCTGCTATCAACACCATCATCATCGCGTGTCAGACTTAAGGCGTTAGCATTAAAGCTTAATTCGCCGCCAAGAACAGGATCAGAGTAAATATAGTTATAATCTATAACAGGGTGGACAATAGATTCTGACTGGGTCGTATCATCAGCAAGCAAACCACCAAATGAATAAGCATTTGCTGAGAAGTAGTTCCTATCTTTTTGGCCAACTAGATAGATTTTAGAAACACGGTCTTCTCGTTTAATATTGTCTAATTTGTAAAAACGTCGGAACGTATCGTCACTTTCAAAAGTTACATCCCAGCCAAAGTCCCAATCACTAGCAATTTTAAAATCGCCTTCAGAAACGATAGAGCCTCTAAATTTATCATCTGATGGCGAATCTTCTGGTCGATCAGTTTCTGAAATACCAGC
>JAJFHW010000276.1 GCA_021775385.1 Hyphomicrobiales bacterium
CCCAAGTTCAACCATCACATCACCAACAGAAAGGAGAGAGCGAAAACCTTTCGCTTTTAACCGCGCGCTAAAATGCCAAAAGTTCAAAATGGCATCGAATTCTCCGCGGATCATTTTTTGAGTAAGCAACGGCGGCGCCCCATAAACAGGCGTTGCAACTTCAGCCAAATCAACACCAAGTTCTTGCTGAACATAAGCTCTTAAGAACAACCAGCTTTTATCCAACGGACCACCAGCAACAGCAATTTTTTTACCACGCAAATCGCTAAGTGTTTTTATATCTGAATTAGCAGCAACCATAAGATGTCCAACTGCAGAACTATATGGCACAAGCGCAAAGTCCGCTTTTTCAGCTCGGCGACGAGAAACCCATGTCCAATCAGTTGTAACAATCTCTGCTGAGCCACCTTGCAAAGCAATCTTAGCTCCGTTCGTACTCGCTAATGGAACAACCTTCATTTTAAAAGAATATTTCTCATCAAGCTTACGTAGTTTGATTACATCAAGCACCCAATTCACTGTTCCAAATTGCAAGGCTGCAACACGAACCTCACCGGCAACAGCAACACTCGAGCCAAGAAGTGGTGATCCACTAAGCAAAGAAAACAGCGCAATAAAAACAATGAGACAACGAAGACCAGCAACACGAACCGAAATTGTTTTTGGAGACAGTAAATTATTCATAAAACAAAACACCTATTTCCATATGATGGTCAAAAAATTATACAAATTCATGAGTCTACTCACAATTTTGTGCCTATGTTCTTTAGCTTATTCTGGTAAACTAAATTAAGAAACTAGTCTTTAAAACTAACCTAAAGAGAATGAGAATACTATGAGAAGAGAAGCAAAATTCTTATTTACTATCCTTATTGCTATATTTTCTCAACTCAGCCTCTCAACAAAGATTTACGCAAGCGAACAACCAGATATATCTGACGAAAAAAGCCAGCTTGAAACTATCCAAAAAAGATACAAACACATCGATCCTAAAACAGGCTTAAGAACATCATACTATAGAGCCGCTCTACCAAGCTCAGTGCCTGGTGGCAAACGCATCAATGTAAAAGAAGTCCACACTCATTTTAAAAACAAAACAGCTCTATTCCTTGACGTCATGGCTCACACAGGAACAGGTCCAGATCCTCTTGACGGAATTTGGCGCATAGCAAAACCAAGACACAATATTCCAGGCAGTACGTGGTTGGCCGATGTAGGCACAGGTACTCTGACACTTGAAATGAAAAAATATTACCAAGACAATTTAGAAAAACTAACGAAAGGCAACAAATCAAAAACCATCATCATGTATTGTACAGCAGATTGCTGGATGGCATGGAATGCAGTACGCAGAGCCTCAAAATGGGGTTACAAAAATGTTCTATGGTTTCCAGAAGGAACGGAAGAATGGGTAGACGCAGGACACACGCTAGAAAACTCAATTCCTCTGCCGCTAGAAATTAAAGATTAAAATTAGGCCCCTTTTAGATATATATTTTTAAAAAATTTGGAGCTTAATCACAAACACGTGATAACATCTTACATTCATTAAACTTTATATCTAAATTTCTAACAATCCATAGAAATCATATAGACGCACCGCTAAGAGCAACCTAAACTCCCTACCTAATAGTAGACATCAATTTACCAATAAAACGAATTAAAAAATTTGATGTCGCTAAATAAAGATGCAAAAGGGGAGAACTGCATGACACCTAAATATAAATCTAACACACGCCTTATAAGCTGCTTAGTTTGCGCATTAGCACTATCATTGAGCTTATTCACCCAACAAGCCCAGGCCAAGAAATCAGAAAAAACCATATCACTAATAGGCAAGGACGGTTCAAAGTTTCAAGTCGCCAAAATAATACTAACCCTACAAGAAAACAAAAAGCATTCTTTTGAAATTATATGGGATGACACAAAATTTTCAGAACATTTCTTATCTATGCGCCCTTTTAAATGTATCGATGGAGCCCAAACAGTTTGCCATTTAGGATACCCTTACAAAACAAAAAATCGCATTTCTAAAACTGATTTAAAAGACTTGGAATACGCCTTGCTTTTCATACATAAAAACGAAAAAGAATACGGCATCAATTTCTGGAATGGCATTTATTATCGCCTAAAAAGAGAAGATAACGGCACAATAACAGGGTCTGTTTGGGAAACAGATATGAACGAGCTAGCCTCCCCTCCAGAAAAAGAATTTGATCGCCCTATTGGTGACAGTGATCTTGTAGAAGGTGCTGAAGGAAAACATAGATTTCCAAAGATTATCATTCAATAAACAAGAGAAAATCAAAACAAAATAGCTCAGTTCATGGCTATTTAGAGACAAAAACACAAAAAATCAACTGCATTAACATGCAATATTATGCATTTTGACCAACTTAACTAACAAGCACTATCAAAACACTATACCTTCGAATGAAACCGTCCCATGACATCTCGCGAGAGGAAAAAAATTGTGATAGTCTATTTAACGAATGTTCTAGCAATCTTCCGATTATTTAGAACAATAATATAAATTTTGGACAGCTTTTAAAATAATAAGAAAGCACTCAAAAAAAATTAACTGCTGATTTTATAAAGAACGGGTGAAAATTTAGCGACTGATAAAACAATTAAGACACAGCAATAAGTGTCGCACCAACCGTCTGAATACATTTGTTTTTTTAAAAATTTAAACTGCTTTAGAACGATAAGAACTGTTTTTTATAGATAACGACTGCAATAACTAATTATGAGGAGGGGCCCCATGCAGCTCGCGCTGGTAATCGATCCCGGTAAATGCACATCTTGCAAGCAATGCGAAATGGCTTGTGCGTATGAGAATGAACAAACTTTCAACCCGGCAAAATCGCGTATTCGTATTTTCGATTTTCACGAAGAAGGCCGATTTGTCCCTTACACCTGTACACAATGTGACGAAGCTTGGTGTCAATCAGCTTGTCCAGTGAATGCTATTACAACAGATCAGGCATCTGGAGTTAAACTCGTTCACGACAACCTTTGCGTTGGCTGTAAAGTATGTACAATTGCATGCCCATTTGGCACAATTAACTACAATGCAGATACAGGTAAAGTGATCAAATGCGATATGTGTGGCGGTGATCCGGCTTGTGCAAAAGCTTGCCCAACAGATGCCATCACTTACTCAGATATTGAACAATCAGGTTTTGATAAAATGAAGGCCTGGGCAGCAAAAACTGATCAAGCAGCACAATCATAAATTTTCAGTCAAGGGAGATGTCCTAATGGCTTGGACTAAAAAATTACTACGTATAAATCTCACTGCAGGTGAGATCACCACAGAGCCTCTAAATATGGAATGGGCTCAGGAATATCTTGGGCAGCGCGGTCTTGCGACCAAGTATTTCACTGAAGAAACAGATCCAAATGTTGATCCACTTTCTCCAGAAAATAAACTAATCTTTGCAACTGGCCCTCTTACAGGCACATGTGCCTCAACAGGCGGCCGTTACTCAGTAATCACGAAAGGTCCGCTTACAGGCGCAATTGCTTGTTCAAATTCAGGCGGTTACTTCGGACCAGAACTTAAGTTCTCTGGCTATGACATGGTGATCCTGGAAGGTAAATCTCCAACACCTGTTTACCTGTCTATTTTCAATGATAAAATCCAATTAAGAGATGCTAGTCACCTCTGGGGAAAAACTGTTTGGGAAACTGACGGCATAATTAAAGCTGAAGTTCAAGACCCACTCGCCCACGTTGCTACAATTGGTGTTTCCGGTGAAAAAGGCGTTCTTTATTCATGTATCGTGAATAATATGCATCGGGCCGCTGGCCGCTCTGGTGTGGGCGCAGTCATGGGCTCAAAGAACTTAAAAGCGATTGTCGCTCGCGGTTCAAACGGTGTTCAAGTTAGAGATCCACAAGGCTTCTTTGCAGCAACTGATGCTGGTAAAAAAGTTTTGGCGGAAAACGCGGTTACTGGCGAGGGCCTCCCAGCTTTCGGCACGCAAGTTCTTATGAACGTGATCAACGAATCTGGCGCAATGCCTACTCGCAACTGCCGTGACACAGTTTTTGAAGGTGCACACGACATTTCAGCAGAAGCCATGGCTGAGCCTCGTCGCTCAGATGGTAAAGCAAACCTCTCTACTAACCAAGGTTGCTTTGGCTGTACAATTGCTTGTGGTCGCGTTTCAACAATCGACCCAACCCACTTCACAGTACAAGGTGAAGACAAAGAGCGTTACAAACATGCCTCTGGTGGTTTGGAATATGAAGCAGCTTGGGCCCTTGGTTCAGCAACAGGTGTTAACGATCTAGATGCACTAACATATGCCCAGTTCTTATGTAACGAACACGGCCTTGATCCAATTTCATTAGGTTCAACAATTGCAGCAGCAATGGACCTTTATGAAGAAGGTGTCATCGGTGATAATATCACAGGTGGAATTAATCTTAACTTCGGTAATGCAGAAGCATTAGTTAAAGTAGTTGAACTTGTTGGTACTGCCGAAGGTTTCGGCGCTGAACTTGGCATGGGTTCAAAACGACTTTGTGAAAAATATGGTCGCCCAGAACTTTCAATGACTTGTAAAGGCCAGGAATTCCCAGCTTATGACCCTCGTGGTATTCAAGGCATGGGTCTAACATACGCCACATCAAATCGTGGTGGCTGTCACCTTCGCTCTTACACAGTGTCATCAGAAATCTTGGGTATCCCAGAAAAAACAGATCCACTTGCAACTGAAGGTAAAGCTGGTTTGGTGAAAGCATTCCAAGATGCAACAGCCGCTGTTGACAGTGCTGGTATCTGCGTTTTCACAACCTTCGCATGGACTTTGGACGATATCGCTCCACAAATCGACACGGCTTGTGAAGGCGGATGGACACCAGAAAAACTCATGGAAGTTGGTGAGCGCGTTTGGAATATGGAACGCCGTTATAATATGGCAGCCGGCATCTTAGGCGACCAGGATACTTTACCTGAGCGCGTAATGAAGGAAGCTTCAAAAGCTGGCCCTGCTAAAGGTCTTGTTTCTGGTCTGGATAAAATGTTGCCAGAATATTATGAGCTTCGCGGTTGGTCAACTGATGGTACACCTACCGGAGAAACACTTTCTCGCCTTGGTCTATAAAAAATCAAGGGCTATAAATTTAAAAAGGCCTCTAATTATATTAGAGGCCTTTTTTATTTTCACTCACATCCATACTGTTGAAAATAACTTCAACAAAACATTGGATACATGAAAAAACTAAGATCTAATCCATTTTCTAAGGCCAAAGAAGAAGCTTTCAGACAAAAATCATGGATGGTTTTTATCTGAATTACTGCTAAAATGAGCCCAATAATAAAATAAACGTTCACTATTCAATATGAAAAGACAGAGACAAAAAACCTCCCTGTTGGTGAATAATTTATTACAAACTAAGAATCATGAATTGAAGGCAACACATTGAGGGATACTGCCATGCACTATCTTGTACTCGGCGCGGGTCCAGCTGGCGTCACAGCAGCTGAAACACTACGAAAACATGACAAAACTGCTAAAATTACTCTCCTGGGCGGCGAACCAGAGCCACCTTATTCACGCATGGCCATCCCCTACTACCTGATTGAAAAAGTCGGTGAAGATGGCACTTATCTGCGTCAACAAGATAACCATTATGAAAATTTAAACATTGATTATGTTCACGGCACTGCCGTCGCATTACATGGCAAATCAAAACGATTAAAATTAGAAGATGGTTCAGAAATTCAGTTTGATAAACTGTTAATCTGCACTGGCGCCAGCCCAATTACTCCGCCAATCCCTGGGCTCGACCGAGAAGGCATTTATAATTGCTGGACACTCGAAGATGCACGCCACATTGCAAGGCTAGCGCAAAAAGGTGAACCAGTTGTTCTTATGGGAGCCGGTTTCATTGGCTCAATTATCCTGGAATCTCTCGCCCTTAAAGGTGTTAATCTCACAGTTGTTGAGATGGGTGACCGCATGGTGCCCCGAATGTTAGATGAAACAGCAGGCGTGATGTTGCAGCAATGGTGCGAATCCAAAGGCGTTCGCGTATTGACCAAAACCATGATTTCTGAAGTTGCTGACGGCCCGGAAGGTTTAACTGTTCATACCAAAGGTGGTGAAGCCCTTGACGCTAAACTGCTAGTGGTTGCAGCTGGTGTGCAACCAAACATCGGCTTCCTGGCCTCAAGCGGCGTAACAATAGAACACGGCATTTTAGTTGATCAATATATGCGCACAAGCGTACCAGATGTATATGCAGCTGGTGATGTTTGCCAAGCAATTGACTTCTCAACCCAAAAAGCTGAAATGCTCGCCATTCAACCCGTTGCTGTTGAGCATGGCCGCATCGCCGCTCAAAACATGACAGGCAAAGCCACACCACACGAAGGCAGCTTGAACATGAACGTCCTTGAATCAATGGGCCTTATCACAGCTTCATTCGGACTATGGATGGGAGTTGAAGGAGGTGACAGCACTAAGATGGTTGACCTCCCAAACAACAAGTATCTACGCCTTGAATTCGATGGCAACAAACTCGTCGGCGGCCAAGCCGTTGGCCTAAC
>JAJFHW010000277.1 GCA_021775385.1 Hyphomicrobiales bacterium
CTATCCACATAAAATCCTAACTGGCAGAAGAGATAGAATAAGAACCCTGCGCCAACCAGACGGGCTCTCCGGCTTCACCAAACGCGATGAAAGCGAATATGATCCCTTTGGCGCCGCTCACTCATCCACTTCAATCTCAGCTGGTCTTGGCATGGCCGTGGCACGAGACCTAGATGAAAAAGATCACAATGTCATCGCTGTCATTGGTGACGGTGCAATGAGCGCAGGCATGGCCTATGAAGCCATGAATAATGCCGGCGCAATGAACTCACGCCTCATCGTCATTTTAAACGATAATGATATGTCTATCGCGCCGCCCGTTGGCGCCATGAGCGCATATTTAGCACGGCTCGTCTCAGGCAAAACATATCTGTCTATTCGTGAAACAGCCAAGCAGCTGGCAGAGCACTTACCAAAATTCATGCAAGACAAAGCCCGCAAAACAGAAGAATATGCCAGAGGCTTTTGGGCAGGTGGCAGCTTGTTCGAAGAGCTTGGGTTTTATTATGTTGGCCCAATCGACGGACACAATCTTGATCACCTTTTGCCTATCATGCAAAATGTCAAAGACACCGAAAAAGGCCCGATCCTTCTTCATGTCGTCACGCAAAAAGGCAAGGGCTATCACCCGGCTGAAAATTCAGCCGATAAATATCACGGTGTAGGCCGCTTCAACATCATCACCGGTGAAAAAGAAAAAGCCAAAGCAAACGCTCCAAGCTACACAGGCACATTTGCTCATGGGCTTACAAAGGAAGCTGAAAAGGACGACAAAATCGTCGCTGTCACAGCTGCTATGCCATCAGGCACCGGGTTAGATACATTTGCCAAAACTTTTCCAAGCCGCACCTTTGATGTCGGCATTGCAGAGCAACACGCAGTCACATTCGCTGCAGGTTTAGCAACACAAGGCTACAAACCCTTCGCTGCTATCTATTCAACATTCCTACAGCGCGCTTATGATCAAATCGTTCATGACGTCGCCATTCAAAAATTACCCGTGCGCTTTGCAATCGACCGCGCTGGCCTTGTTGGCGCAGATGGCCCAACTCACGCAGGCAGCTTTGACGTTGCCTACCTTGCAAACCTTCCCGGCTTTACCGTGATGGCAGCAGCCGACGAAGCTGAACTAATACACATGATAGCAACAGCGGCCTCAATTAATGATGGCCCTTCAAGTTTTAGATATCCACGCGGTGAAGGCGTCGGCGTTGAAATGCCGGACATGGGAGAAGTCTTGGAAATCGGCAAAGGCCGTATCATCGAGGAAGGCAGCTCTGTTGCCCTACTTAGCTTCGGCACCAGATTGGAAGAAAGTCGCAAGGCAGCCGAAATTCTCAGCTCATTTGGCCTCAGCACAACGATAGCAGACGCCCGATTTGCCAAACCATTAGATGAAGCCATGATCGCTGATCTGGCTAAAAACCATGAGATTCTAATTACCATTGAAGAAGGCGCCGTCGGCGGCTTCGGCTCACACGTAGCTCACTATCTTAGCAACAACGGCTTACTCGATAATGGCTTGAAATTCCGCCAACTCACTTTGCCAGATATCTTCATCGATCATAACGCACCAAAAGTGCAATATGACCTCGCCGAGCTCAACGCTCCTCATATCGTAAAATGCGTCATGACAGCCCTCGGCAAAGAATTCAAAGTCGGCCAGGATTTGGCTTAATTTCTACTTTGTGATGAAATGAAAAAAATTACCTTAGCTTAGAATAAAAACGCAAACAGATAAATGCACTCAGCGATAAAATCCAAAAAGCAAAGCCTGCAAAGGGCACCGCAATGACTTTGATCCTATCATCAAAAATCATACAATCTTTCCAGATCCCCCCATACAAACTGAACAAAAAATACCCAACCATAAAAATAATGAGAAATAAAATACCAGCCAACCTTCTTTTGCTAATGACTTTATAACTATAATAAAAGTTATCTAACATTTTAAAAATACAGGACATAACAAAACATAACCAAACATAACTTACTGTCACGACTAAATAAGATACCAAAATCGGAACCCTATATTCATATTCAATCGCCCTTATCCTCCACCCATTTGGTTCTAAAACAACATCGGATAAAATACATTGATCATAGGCATCTGGAAAAATATTTAAAAATGCAATTCCCCTCGTAAAAACTTCAAGCAATTCAATTGGGATAATAAATTTTATTAAAAAATAACATGGAACAATGCCTAGCAAACCAAGAGTAAAAACCCTATTTAATAGTTTTTGTTGCTCCTCATTAAGAGCTACATTCCCTTGAGAAAATCCAGAATTCCCATTAATTTTCAAATAACAAATCGCCAAGAAAAATAAAACGAAAAAAGATAAATTTCGAAAAATCAAAAAAATGGCTAAGAAGAACCAAAAAGAATATTTTTGGTTTTGAAATAAAACTGCTAATTTTCTTTGCACAGAAACGCTCATATACTTAAATTAAAAACAAAAAATAAGTAAACGTTGGCAAGAATTAAGTTACAATTAAACAAAACAAAGAAACTTTGTGAAATGCAATTCACAAACTACCTTCAACTTCCAAAAACTTCGCCAACTTAAGTGACCAAGTCTTTAGAGGTTTGATC